>NZ_BAAAIZ010000030.1:0-48686 GCF_039526425.1 Streptomyces thermospinosisporus | reverse complement strand
TCCGGGGCGCTTCTCGTCTCCCCGGCGGTCACCGTGGCCCCGGCGTGCGGAACGGCGCGGTGCGCAGCAGTCTGGGGACATGGCACATCCGACGGAGCATCCGCACATCGTGGTGCATCCCCCGGCCATGGACGGCTCCCGGCGGGTCACCACGGACGACGACGAGACGCTGGGGATCGCCACGCACGCCGACGACGTCAGCGAGATCCTGCGGCTGGCCGATCTGTACGTCACCGACCTCGAGGACGCCGACTTCATCGAATGGCAGGGCGGCGGCCCCGACGACTGGCCGGGCCTCTCGGAGCCCCACGAGCACCACCACCAGCCGCACGAGAAGCGGCACGAGCAGCACGAGCACTGAGGGACGGCGGGGCGCGGCGCCGGGCCGGTGATACCGCGAGCGCACCTACGCCAGGCGTCGTAGCCCGCCTACGGCATGCTCAAATCAACCTCTGAACCGGGCCGGCGAGGCTTGGGGCGCCCCCTCGGGCGGGCACACTTCCCGCACACGGAACCCGCCGACACGGGGGCGGCGGGCTCCGTGTTCCGAGGGGGGTGCCGTCATGAACCCGCTTCCCGGCGTACGCCAGACGCCCCATGAGCTCGCACTGCTGCGCGGCGGCCCGTGCGCCGCGGTCACGGTCGCCGTCGTCTCCCTGTATCTGCGGGGCGCGGTGGTGGCGGGCGCCCCGGGGACGATGCTGGCCGTCGAGTCCGAGGCGGGCGACGCGCTGCCGGAGCTGCCGCCGCCGGGAGTCGCCCTGGATCCGCCGCCCGAGCTGCGCCAGGCGGCCTGGGCCGGGTACGACGAAGAGCCGCCGTCTTACGAGGAGCTGCCGGACGCCCCGGAGGCGGACCTCCCGGACGACCCGGTGGGGAGCGACTGGCGGGCCCTGTATCTGGAGAGCGCCGTGTACCAGTGCCTCCATGAGCCGTCCGACCTGCGGGAGTTGGTGCGCGACCCGGTGGTGAAATGGGCGGTCGCCGAGGTGCGCGTGGGCCTCGCGGCGGCGGGCCTGGTGGGGTGGCCGGCGCTCTGGGCGACCCGGGCGGCCCGCCGGCGGCTGCGGGTGCTGCGCAAGGCGTATCCCGTGCCCGCGAGCCGGCGCGGTCTGCCGGACCACGCCAAGCTGCTCGCCGTCGCCCTGCACGGCGAGCCGGCGCTGCGGGTGCTGGTGCCGCGGTTCGCCCTGCGGGCGGGTCTGGTGCCGCGGGCCGAGGTGCGGGACCGGGGGATGCTCCGCCACCACCCCAGGGGCGGCACCGGCAACGGCGGGGGCGTCCACTACTGCGGCGGGGGCGGCGGAGGCGGAGGGGACTGAACTGCTTCTGCGTACCGCAGTGTGCGGGGGCCGGACACGGCAGTGAGGGGCGGCCCCTGCGGGACCGCCCCTCGTTCCTGCGCGCGGGCGTCAGACCTTCAGCGGCTTGATCGCCGTCGGCGCGTGCTCCGGCCGGGTCGCCAGCTCCTCGAACTCCACCACGTTGGAGATGTCATTGGTGCCCGACATGGAGATGTTGGTGACGCGCTCCAGGATGGCCTCGACGACGACCGGGACCCGGTACTCGGCGGCGAGCTTCTTGGCCTGCTCCAGGGCCTCGCCCAGCTCGTTCGGATCGGTCACCCGGATCGCCTTGCAGCCGAGGCCCTCGGCGACCTTGACGTGGTCGACGCCGTAGACGCCCAGCTCGGGCGAGTTGATGTTCTCGAACTCCAGCTTGACCTGGAAGTCGATGTCGAAGGCCCGCTGCGCCTGGCGGATCAGGCCCAGGTAGGAGTTGTTCACCAGGACGTGGACGTAGGGGATCTTGTGCTGGGCGCCGACCGCCAGTTCCTCGATCATGAACTGGAAGTCGTAGTCACCGGAGAGGGCGACGACCTGCGCCTCGGGGTCCGCCTTGGCGACGCCGAGCGCGGCCGGGACGGTCCAGCCCAGCGGGCCCGCCTGGCCGCAGTTGATCCAGTGCCGGGGACGGTAGACGTGCAGCATCTGCGCGCCGGCGATCTGGGAGAGGCCGATGGTCGAGACGTACCGGGTCTCGGGGCCGAAGGCCTTGTTCATCTCCTCGTAGACGCGCTGCGGCTTGATCGGGATGTCGTCGAAGTGGGTGCGCCGCTGGAGCTTCGCCTTGCGCTCCTGTGCGGAGGCGGCCCAGGCGGAGCGGTCGGGCAGGGCCCCGGCCGCCTTCAGCTCCTTGGCCACCTCGACGAAGAGCTCCAGCGCGGCCTTGGCGTCGGAGGTGATGCCGTAGTCCGGGGCGAAGATCTTGCCGATCTGGGTGGGCTCGATGTCGACGTGCACGAAGGTCCGGCCGGCGGTGTAGACGTCCAGCTTGCCGGTGTGGCGGTTGGCCCAGCGGTTGCCGATGCCCAGGACGAAGTCGGACTCCAGGAAGGTGGCGTTGCCGTAGCGGTGCGAGGTCTGCAGGCCGACCATGCCGGCGTTGAGCTCGTGGTCGTCGGGCAGGACGCCCCAGCCCATCAGGGTGGGCACGACCGGAGTGCCCGTCAGCTCGGCGAACTCCACGAGCAGATCGGCCGCGTCGGCGTTGATGATGCCGCCGCCCGCGACGATCAGCGGGCGCTCGGCGGCGTTCAGCATGCCCATCGCCTTCTCGATCTGCGCGCGGGTCGCGGCGGGCTTGTAGACCGGCAGCGGCTCGTAGGTGTCGGGGTCGAACTCGATCTCGGTCATCTGGACGTCGATCGGCAGGTCGATCAGCACCGGGCCGGGCCGGCCGGAGCGCATCAGGTGGAAGGCCTGCTGGAAGACGCCGGGGACCTGCGCGGCCTCCAGGACGGTGACGGCCATCTTGGTGACCGGCTTGGCGATCGCGGCGATGTCGACGGCCTGGAAGTCCTCCTTGTGGATCACCGCGGTCGGGGCCTGGCCGGTGATGCACAGGATCGGGATGGAGTCGCCGGTCGCCGAGTACAGGCCGGTGATCATGTCGGTGCCGGCCGGTCCGGAGGTGCCGATGCACACGCCGATGTTGCCCGGGTGCGTCCGGGTGTAGCCCTCGGCCATGTGCGAGGCGCCCTCGACATGGCGGGCGAGGGTGTGGGTGATCCCGCCGGAGGCCTTGAGCGCCGCGTAGAACGGGTTGATCGCCGCGCCGGGGACGCCGAACGCGTCGGTGACGCCCTCGCGCTTGAGGATCTCAACTGCCGCGCGGGCAGCGGTCATTCGAGCCATCGAGTACTCCTGCTTCGGCCATCGGATTCGCACTCCCGTCGCGCCCACGCGGTGAGCTGTCTCCGTGAACTTCCGGAGTTTCCGTACTTCCGCATTACGGAAACCAGTTTCTACGATCTGAAAGAGAATGTAGGCGGGCGGGCGGAAGCCCGTCAAGAGAGCGGCCAAGCGCCGGACAGGCACCCGGGCGGTGGAGCACCATGGGGGCGCTGCCCTGAGCCGAGAGACATCCGGGAGTGGGCCATGCCCCAGAGCCTGGCGGTGCGCTGCCCCGCCTGCCGGCGCGCGCACCGCTACACGGCGCCCTCGTACCCCTGCGCCTGCGGCGCGCCCGTCGTCCCCCCGCTGGACAAGCAGGGGGTGGCCACCCGGGTGGTGCACCGGGCCTGGCAGGAGGACTGGATCACGGTGCCCTGCGGCAGCTGCGGGCGGCGCGGGCAGTGGCCGCGTCCGGAGCTCGGCTGCCCCTGCGGCACCGTGCTGCGCATCCCGGTGACGGCAGACGCCCCGGAACGCCCGGCCCTGCCCTCCGTGACCATCCGCACGGCACGCGACGCGGTCACCGCAGTCGTGCTCTACCTGCACCGGCTCGGCTACGGCGGCATCCGCCGCGCCGACCGCCGCCCGCCCTGCGGCATCGGCCTGGCCGGACGCGGCGTCCTCGCCCATGTCGACCCCTCCGCCCGCCCGGCCACCCTGCGCGACGTGGAGTGCCTGTGGCTGACGGCCATGACGGAGTCCGTCGGCTGCCTCTACTTCTCCCTCACCGGCTACACCAAGGAGTCCCACACCCGCGCCGACACCCTCGGCATCCCCCTCTTCCTTCTCGAACGCAGCGGCACGGTCACCCCCGTCAACCCCTCGGCGGACCAGCTGGACGGCAGCGGGGCGTGAGCAGAGGTCCTGCGTGAGCAGCACGGGTGCGGGGCACGCCGAACCGGGTGGGGGGACGCGCGCGACGGATGCGAGCATGCGCAAAACGAGGGGCGGCCAGGGCCGACCGGGGCGATACTCGGCGGATGCGCATACGTCCCGCCGGACCTGGTGACCTGGGCCGGCTTCAGGAGATCGAGCGGGCGGCCGGTGAGGCCTTCCGGGGGCTCGGGATGGATCGGGTCGCCGAGGACGAGCCGCCCGGGATCGATGTGCTGGAGGGGTACCGGCGGGCCGGGCGGCTCTGGGTGGCCGTCGGTGTGCTGGACGACGGGGACGTCGCCGACGCGTATCTGATGGCCGAGCCCGTGGACGGGGCGCTGCATGTCGAGCAGGTCTCGGTGCATCCCCGGGCCGCCCGCCGGGGTGTGGGCCGGGAACTGCTCGCCTACGCCGCCGAGCGAGCGCGCGAGGAGGGGCTGGCCGGTCTCACGCTGACCACCTTCGCCGAGGTGCCGTGGAACGCGCCGTACTACGCGCGCCTCGGCTTCCGCACCCTCGCGGACGGCGAACTCACCGAGGGGCTGCGGGAGATCCGCGCCCATGAGGCGCGGATCGGCCTGGACCTGTGGCCCCGGGTCTGCATGCGGCGGTCGGCCGGCTGACCATCACCGGCGGCCGGCTGGTGCAGTTCCCGGGGCCCGGCGGCGGCTGTCAGCCGACGGCCTGGCCGGCGGTCGTCCCTGCGTACTTCTCGCGCAGTTCGACCTTGCGGACCTTGCCGGAGACCGTCATCGGGAAGGAGTCCAGGATCTGCAGGCGGCTGGGCACCTTGTAGTGGGCCAGGCGGCCCTCGCAGAACGCGCGCACCTCCTCCAGCGTGGGCGGGGCGGCCGGGTCCCGCGGGATGACGCAGGCCAGGACCTCCTCGCCGTACCGCTCGTGCGGGACGCCGACGACCTGCACGTCCCGGATCTTCGGGTGGCCGTAGAGGAACTCCTCGATCTCGCGCGGGTAGATGTTCTCCCCGCCCCGGATGATCATGTCCTTGATGCGGCCGACGATCTCGACGTACCCGTCCTCCCGCATCACCGCGAGGTCACCGGTGTGCATCCAGCGGCCGGCGTCGATCGCCTCGGCGGTCTTCTCCGGCTCCTCCCAGTAGCCGAGCATCACGCTGTAGCCGCGGGTGCACAACTCGCCCGCGGTGCCGCGCGGCTGGGTGATGCCGGTGGCCGGGTCGACGATCTTGACCTCGATGTGCGGCAGGACGCGCCCGACGGTGCCGGTGCGGTGCTCCAGGTCGTCGTCGCGCCGGGTCTGCAGGGACACCGGGGAGGTCTCGGTCATGCCGTAGCAGATGGACACCTCCGCCATGTGCATCTCCGCGACCACCCGCTTCATCACCTCCACCGGGCAGGGCGAGCCCGCCATGATGCCGGTGCGCAGGGAGGACAGGTCGTAGTCCGCGAAGTCGGGCAGGTTCAGCTCCGCGATGAACATCGTGGGCACGCCGTACAGCGAGGTGCAGCGCTCCTGCTGGACGGCGCGCAGGGTGGCCGCCGGGTCGAAGGACGGGGCGGGGATGACCATGCAGGCGCCGTGGGAGGTGGCCGCGAGGTTGCCCATCACCATGCCGAAGCAGTGGTAGAAGGGCACGGGGATGCAGACCCGGTCCTGCTCGCTGTAGGCGATCAACTCCCCCACGAAGTACCCGTTGTTGAGGATGTTGTGGTGGGAGAGGGTGGCGCCCTTGGGGAAGCCGGTGGTGCCCGAGGTGTACTGGATGTTGATGGGGTCGTCGCAGGACAGCTCCGGGTAGGCGGGGGCCGGGGTGGCGCGGGCGATCAGCGCGTCCCAGCTGGGGTCGCCTATGTAGACCACCTCGCGCAGCTCGGGGCACCGGCCGCGCACGTCCTCCGCCATGGCCCGGTAGTCACTCGTCTTGTGGCTGAGCGAGGCGATGAGCATCCGGACGCCGGACTGCTTCAGGACGTACTCGACCTCGTGGGTGCGGTAGGCCGGGTTGATGTTCACCATGATCGCGCCGATGCGGGCGGTGGCGTACTGCACGAACACCCACTCGGGGCAGTTGATCGCCCAGATGCCCACCCGGTCGCCCTTGGCGATGCCGGAGTTGAGCAGCGCGGACGCCAACCGTTCTACCTCGGCGGCGAATTCGGCGTAGGTCCAGCGCCGCCCGGACGGCACGTCCACCAGGGCCTCGCGGTCCGGCCAGGCGGCGACGGCGCGGTCCAGGTTGGCGCCGATGGTGTCGCCCAGCAGCGCCGTGCCGCCGGTGCCGTGGGTGTAGGAGAGCGCGCTCACCGGAAGTCCTCCTCGCGGTACTCGTTGTCCGAACCGGCCGCCGTCGCCTCGCGCAGTTCGATGCGGCGGATCTTGCCGGAGACGGTCTTGGGCAGCGGGCCGAACTCCAGCCGGCGGATCCGCTTGTAGGGGGCGAGCACCTCGCGGGAGTGCTCGAACAGCACCTTCGCGGTGTCCGGGCCGGGCTCCCAGCCCTCCGCCAGCACGATGTACGCCTTCGGCACCGCCAGGCGCAGCTCGTCCGGCGCGGGCACCACGGCCGCCTCGGCCACCGCCTCGTGCTCAAGGAGCGCCGACTCCAGCTCGAACGGACTGATCTTGTAGTCGCTGGCCTTGAACACGTCGTCGGCGCGGCCCACGTAGGTGATGTAGCCGTCGGCGTCGCGGGAGCCGATGTCGCCGGTGCGGTAGTAGCCGCCGGCCATCGCCTCCGCAGTGCGCTCGGGGTCGCCGTGGTAGCCGGTCATCAGGCCCACCGGGCGCTGGGACAGGTCGATGGCGATCTCGCCCTCCTGGGCGCCGGGCGCGCCGGAGACGGGGTCGAGCAGTTCGATGCGGTAGCCGGGGCTGGGGCGGCCCATGGAGCCGGTCTTGAGGACCTGACCGGGGCTGTTGGAGACCTGCACGGCGGTCTCGGTCTGCCCGAAGCCGTCCCGGATGGTCACGCCCCAGGCGCGCCGCACCTGTTCGATGACCTCGGGATTGAGGGGTTCGCCCGCGGCGACGACCTCGCGGGGCGGGGTGCGCAGCTGGGTCAGGTCGGCCTGGATGAGCATGCGCCACACGGTCGGCGGGGCGCAGAAGGTGGTGACGCCGGCCTTGTCCATCTCGGCCATCAGGCGGACCGCGTCGAAGCGGGTGTAGTTGTGCAGGAAGACGGTCGCCTCGGCGTTCCAGGGGGCGAAGAGATTGGACCAGGCGTGCTTGGCCCAGCCCGGCGAGGAGATGTTGAGATGCACGTCGCCGGGCTTCAGGCCGATCCAGTACATCGTCGCAAGATGGCCGATCGGGTACGACACATGGGTGTGCTCGACGAGTTTCGGCCGTGCGGTGGTGCCCGAGGTGAAGTACAGCATCAGCGGGTCGTCGGCGAGGGTCGGCCCGTCCGGTGCGAAGTGCTCGGCGGAGCCGTAGGCGTCGGCGTACGGCAGCCAGCCGTCACCGGCGCCCTCGCCCACGGCGACGCGGGTGTAGTCGCCGGGCACCTGGTCGAACTTGGCGGTGTCGGCGGCCCGGACGATCACATGCCGCACGCGTCCCCGGTCGACGCGGTCCCGCAGGTCGGCGGGGCCGAGCAGCGGGGTGGCCGGGATGACGACGGCGCGCAGCTTCATCGCGGCGAGCGCGGTCTCCCACAGCTCCGCCTGGTTGCCGAGCATCACCAGCACCCGGTCCTCGGCACTCACGCCCTGGTCGCGCAGCCAGTTGGCGACCTGGTCGGAGCGGCGGGCGAGGTCGGCGAAGGACAGCCGGGTCTGGCTGCCGTCCTCCTCGACGAGGTGGAGCGCGGTGCGGTCGTTGCCGTCGGCGATCACGTCGAACCAGTCGAGCGCCCAGTTGAACCGCCCGGGCCGGGGCCAGCGGAACTCCTCGTAGGCCGTGGCGTAGTCCTCCCGGTGCTCCAGCAGGAAGTCCCTGGCCCTGCGGAACTCCTCCGTCGCCGTCATGTGTCCTCCTTCGGTCCCGGACTCTTCCCCGGCCTGTCCCGGAGCCTTGCCGAGCGGCTCGTCGCCATCGTGTAATCCGTGATGCAGGTCTCACTACCCCCGAAAGGGGGGGTGCGCCCGCAGGAAGCCGCAGTGGAGGGGCGAACAGGTGACAGCTGACCGGATGACGGCGGTCGACGACGCGGCCGAGATCCGCGGTGCGCTGGCCCGGCTGCGGCGCACCACCGGCCTGCCGGTGGCCTTCGGCGGTCTGGTGGAGCCCGGGCGGCAGCAGGTGCGCATCAGCGAGCTCAGCGGCACGGCCACGCCCGCGCTCAGCTCGCTCGCGGTGACCGCGGGCAACGGTCTTGGCGGCAAGGCGCTGGCGCTGGCCCGCCCGTGCGCGGTGACGGACTACTCGTCGTCGCGGCAGATCAGCCACGAGTACGACGGCCCGGTCTCCGCCGAGGGCCTGCGCGCGGTGGTGGCCGTCCCGGTGGTGGTGCGGCGACGGGTGCGGGGCGTGCTGTACGGGGCGCTACGCGCGGCTCAGCCGCTCGGCGACCGGGTGCTCGGGCTGGCCGTGCAGGCGGCGCGCGACGTGGAGCAGGCGCTGGTGGTCCGGGAGGAGGCGGGTGAACTGCTGGCGGCGGCCCGCCCGCAGCCGGGGCCGGACGCGGCGTCCGGGGCCGCCTGGGAGCAGGTGCGGGAGGCGCACGCGGCGCTGCGGGCGCTCGCCCCGCGGATCGCGGACCCGGCCCTGCGGGCGGAGCTGCTGCAGGCGTGCTCCCTGCTGACGGCCGGGCCCGACCCCTCGGCGCCGGTGCGGCTGGCGCCCCGCGAGCTGGACGTGCTGGCCTGTGTGGCGGCCGGCGCGACCAACGCGGTGGCCGCCCGCCAGCTGGGCGTGACGGCCGAAACCGTCAAGGCGTATCTGCGCTCCGCGATGCGGAAGCTGGGCGCCCGCACCCGCGGCCAGGCCGTCGTGGCGGCCCGCCGGGCCGGGTGGTTGCCGTAGGTTTGCGGCGATTTCTGTCAGCCATCGTTGCACGGTCGTGATTACCGCCGACGAGCGTTTTGGATTTGCCGTTGCGGCGGCCGCTGTTATTTCCCTCACGAGACCGTCCGTCCGAAATAGACAGCCCGTTGCCTAATATTGGCCGGGACACGCCACACGGAGGGGAGCGGTGACCGTGCGACGGGACTTCCAGGAGCCTGCCAGGAGCCGCCCCGACCTGGTCATCGGGCGGGAGGAGCTGTTCTCCGACGCCCGCGAGCAGCTGGCCCGTGGGGGCAGCGTGCTGCTGCACGGCCCCGCGGGAATAGGAAAATCGACCGTGCTGCGGGCACTTGCGGCGGAAAACGCCGCCGCGCCGCGCACCGTGTTGCGCTGCTCGGCCACCGAGTCCGAATCGCATCTGCCGTTCCTGGCGCTGGCCGATCTGTTCGGTCTGGTCCTCGACCGGGTCGCCCCGCGGCTGCCCGCCGCACAGCGCACCGCCCTGGAGTCGGCGCTCACCGGCCGCGAGTCCACCCTGCAGCGGGACGGGCTCGCGCTGCGCCTGGCGGTGCTGTCCGCACTGCGCGCGCTCGCCGCCGACGGGCCGGTGCTGGTGGTCGCCGACGATCTGCAGTGGCTGGACTCGGCCAGCGCCGAGCTGCTGGGCTTCGCCGCCCGGCGGCTCGGCGACACACCGGTGCAGATGCTGTGTGCGGTGCGCACCGAGGACGAGGAGTACGACCGGCATCTGCGGGCCTGCCCGCCGGACACGCTCGCCGTGCGGCTGGGGCCGTTCACCCGCGCCCAGGTGTCGGCGCTGCTCGACCACCGCGGTTACACCGGCCTGTCCCGCTCCACGGCCCGCGACATCCACCGCACCAGCGGCGGCAATCCGCTGTTCGCGCTGGAGCTCGGCCGTGCCCTCGCCGAGAGCCCCACCAGGCCCCGGCCGGGCGAGCCGCTGCCGGTGCCGACCTCGCTGCGGGCGCTGGTCCTCAGCCGCCTGGAGATGCTCTCGGCGGAGGCGCGCCGCACGCTGCTGGTGGCCAGCGCGGGCGCCCGTCCCACGCTGGCGCTGCTGCACGCGGCGGGCCGGGAGAACGCCGAGGCGGAGACCGCGCAGGCCACCGCCCTGGGGCTGCTGGCGACCGACCCGGAGGAGCCGGCGCTGCGGTTCGCGCATCCGCTGATCTCGGCGGCCCTGTACGCGGAGGCCCCGGCGCACGAGCGGCGAGCGGTGCACACCGCGCTGTCCCGGGCCGCCTCCGACCCGATCGAGCGGGCCCGGCATCTGGCGCTGGCGACGACCGGCACCGACCCGGAAGTGGCGGCCCGGCTCGCGGAGGCCGCCGCGCTGGCCCGGGACCGCGGGGCGCCCTCGGTCGCCGCCTCGCTGGGGCTGCTCGCCGCCCGGCACACCCCCGCCGGCAGCTCGCCCGGACCGGACGAGCGGCGGCTGCAGGCCGCGGAGGACGCGATCACCGCCGGCGAGGCGGACCTGGCGCGGGACATCGCCCGCGAGGTGCTCACCCGGGCCACCGTGCCCGCCGAGCGGGTGCGGGCCTGGATGGTGGTCATCGAGGCGGCCGGGCAGGCGCTCGGCGAGGTCGACGCGGTCTTCCCGCAGGTGCTGGCCGACGCCGGCGACGACCCGCGGCTGCTGGCGCTGGTCCACTACCAGCTGGCCTGGCGGGAACTGGTCGTCGACGGCGACTTCGACAAGGCGCGCCGAGAGGCCGCGCACGCGGCGGAGCTGGCCGCCCGGGGCGGGGACCGGCGCACGGAGCTGATGTCGCTGGCCTTCCAGGCGTCCACCGAGACGCTGATGGGCCACCCCGACGCCCCCGTCACCATCAAGCGGGCCCTGCGCGAGCCGCAGGACCCGTACGTCGCCTGCCACCACAACGGCGCCGGCATGGCCCGCTTCCGCTGGCTGCTGATGAGCGATCAGCTGCCCCAGGCCCGCATGTCCATCACCGCCCTGCTGCGCGAGGCGCGGCGGCGCGGCATGGTCGAGAGCGAGGTGCACTTCCTGCGCTTCCTCGCCGACACCGAGCTGCGCTCCGGGCACTGCGGCCGGGCCCTGGACCTGGCCCGGGAGAGCCTGCGCCTGGCCCGCGACTCCGGCATCGGCGAGGGCGCCTCCGCGATGCTGGCCTCACTCGCCGAGGCGTCCGGCGGGGACGTGGACCGCGCACTGGCGCTGGCCCGCGAGGCCGCGGACCACGCCGAGGTGGACGGCGACCAGATGTACCTCTCGCGCGCCCTGGCCGCGCTCGGCTACGCCCAGCTGGTCTCCGGGGACGCGGCGGCCGCGGTGCGTTCGCTGCGGCGGGTGCGGGAACTTGAGCAGGGCATGGGCATCAGCGACCCGGCGCGCGGCCGCTGGCAGGGCGACCTCGCCGAGGCGCTGGTGCGGATCGGCGAGCCGGGCGAGGCCCAGGAGCTGATCAACTTCACCCGGGTGCACGCACTGCGCCTGGACCGGGCGGGCGTGCTCGCCGTACTGGACCGCGCCGAGGCGCTGGTGCGCGCCGCACGCGGCGAACACGACGCCGCCGAGGCGCAGTTGGCGTCCGCGCGGGACCGGCTCGGCAAGCTGGGCTACGGCCTCGAGGAGGCGCGGGCGGCGTTCGCGCTGGCCCGGCTGCGCTCCCGGCGCCCGGGGCCGCCTGCCTACGACGAGGCGGCCCGGCTGTTCCGGCGCTGCCGTGCGCTGCCCTGGCTGCGCCAGGTGGAGGCGGCGGCCGCCGCGGGCCGGGCGGAGCCGGAGGCGGCACCCGCCGCGACCCCGGCCGCCCTGGACGGGCTCGCCGCCATGGAACGCCAGGTGGCCGCGCTGGTGATGGAGGGCGCGACCAACCGGGAGATCGCCGCGCGCCTGTTCATCAGCGTCAAGACGGTCGAGGCGACCCTCACCCGGGTGTACCGCAAGCTCGGCATCCGCTCCCGGGTGGACATCGTCCGGCTGGCGGCGGGGCGCAACACGAAGTGAGGTTCGGGCCCGGCCAGGTGAGGCGGGCTCGGCCTCATGGGGTCCGAAGTCACCCGACCGTGGCTGAAACTGACACCGGCTCAGCTGTGGGTACCCCCACGACCGGCACGTGATCAACATGAGCCGGCCGGCGGGGACATAGGGTTTTCCCTTCACAACTCCCTTAGGGGAGTCCCTCATTGGGGCACCGCGCTCCGGGTCGTAGCGTAAGTGCGTGCCGCTCGCCCGGGCACACGGGGCCGGTTGACCAGGCCCTCGTGCACCACCCCCCACCCCGCGCGATCCCCCACCGGCAACCCCTGAGGAGACCCATGTCCCGCCTCACGCGCGCCAGACGCACCGCCGCCCTCGCCGCCGCGACCGCCGCGGCCGCCGCCACCGCGCTGTTCACCGCCCCGGCCGCCGGTGCCGCTCCCCAGCCGATCGTCGGCGGTACGACGACCACCACGTCGGCGTACCCGTTCATGATGCAGATCACCGACTCCTCGCAGCGCCAGTTCTGCGGCGGCACCCTGGTGGCTCCCACCAAGGTGGTCACGGCCGCGCACTGCATGGTCGGCGAGACCACCAGCAGCGTGCGGGTGGTCGGCGGGCGCACCTACCGCAACGGCACCAACGGCACGGTGGCGAGGGTCAGCAACATCTGGATCCACCCCGACTACCGGAGCGTCACCCGCGGCGACGACGTGGCCGTGCTGACGCTGTCCACCTCGATGCCGTACGCGACGGCCCCGTACGTCTCCTCCTCGGACACCTCCGTGTACGCGCCGGGCACCACCGCCCGCATCCTCGGCTGGGGCACCACCTCCTCCGGCGGCAGCTCCTCCAACCAGCTGCGCACCGCGACCGTGCCGACCGTCTCCGACTCCAGCTGCCGCAACTCCTACGGCTCGCGCTACATCAGCAGCGACATGGTGTGCGCCGGCTACGCCTCCGGCGGTGTGGACACCTGCCAGGGCGACAGCGGTGGCCCGCTGCTGATAGGCGGCCGGCTGGCCGGCATCACCTCCTGGGGCGACGGCTGCGCGGCGGCCGACTCCCCCGGCGTCTACACCCGGCTGACCACCTTCTCCGCGCAGGTGACCGCCCAGGTCAACTCGTAGGTCCCGTCGGTTTCCCGAGGGGCACCGCCTCTCGGGCCAGTGCCAGGGGGCGTTGCGGGCTTCCACGAGCAGCCCGCAACGCCCCCTCTCCAATGCACGCGGCTGCGCATGACTGATTCCCTGCACAGCACTGACCTGTAGGGCCTCACCCGTGTTTCAATCCCAGCCATGGTGTCCCCGGAACGCCTCGCCGCCTTCGCGGCGATGTCCCTGCTGGTGATCGTGATACCCGGGCCGAGCGTGCTGTTCGTGATCGGCCGGGCGCTCGCCCATGGCCGGCGCACCGCGCTGGCGACCGTCGTCGGCAATGTCATCGGCTCCTATCTGCTGGTCGTGGCGGTCGCCCTGGGCGTCGGCTCGGTCGTGGAGCGCTCGGTGACGGTCTATCTGGCGGTGAAGTTCGCCGGGGCCGCGTATCTGGTGTATCTCGGTGTCCAGGCGCTGCGGCACCGGACGAAGCTCAGGGCCGAGCAGATCACGGCGGCCGGCGGCGGACCGGCGCGCGGGGATCTGCGGACGGTGCTCGACGGGATCCTGGTCGGGGTCACCAACCCGAAGGGCGTGGTGTTCTTCGCCGCCGTGCTGCCGCAGTTCGTCGACCACTCGGCGGGCCATGTGCCCGCGCAGATGCTGGTGCTGGGCCTGATGCCCATTCTGATCGCCCTGGTCACGGACACCCTGTGGGGACTGACCGCCTCGGCCACCCGCGCCTGGTTCGCCCGCTCCGACCGGCGCCTGTCCCTGATCGGCGGCGCGGGGGGCTGCACGATGATCGGCCTCGGGGTGTCGGTGGCGGTCACCGGGCGGGCCGACTGACGGCGCGAGCGGCCGTAGGCATCTGGCTCATCCCCCGTGGGGAGGCGGGCGTGCCCCGGGGGCCGGTCGTGCCGTCTCGCGGCTGCAAGGCGCGGGGTCGCGCGGTAGCTTGGAGATATGGCGTGGTGCCGGATCCGCACCGAGTACGGGCGCGTCGGGCCTCCCGGCAAGGAGCCGTCCATCATGGCCAAGTCCGTACGCCTCGGCATCATCCGTGCCCGGCACGACACCAGTGTTCCCGTCATCCCCGATCCCGCCTGTATCGCCATGCTGATGACCGGCGACCACGCCCTGCTGCGGTTCTGGGAAGACACCTCACACGGCCACCTCGACTTCGTCGACTCGCCGATGTTCCCGTGGGTCGACTCGGTGATCGGGAACGACACCTCCCGTCTGGCCCAGGCCCGCGCCGCCGTCGACGCGCTGCGCGCCCGGTTCCCCGACCCCCCGGAGTGGCCCGGCCTCAGCGGTCTGGTCGTCATCACCCACCCGGGAGAGCGGACCGTCCCGAATCCGCAAGCGGGGCAGCCGGGCCAGCCCGCCACCCTCACCCAGAGCTTCGACGCGGGCGCGACCGTGGTGGACGGGCTGCCGGTCGCCGTGCTTCCGGCGATGTCGTGCAACCACACCTTCATGTGCCATGAGGTCGGCCATGTCCTCGGCCTGGACCACACCTTCGGACTCGACAACAACGGCACCGACTGGGACCCGGCCGACGCCAACATCGTCGTGGGCCAGGAGTACGGCTCCCCCTACGACCTCATGTCGTCGGCGACCTTTGCCGGGCGCTTCCTGGGAACGGGGCCGACGTACTTCGCCGAGCCGACCTTCACCGGACCGGCAGTGGCCGGCTGGCCGCACCCCGGTGCCTTCTCCATGGGCCCGAACCTCTCACGCGCGAACCTGCACCTCTTCATGCCGGACGCGCTGGCCGGCCGGGTGACGGAGGC
Organism: Streptomyces thermospinosisporus; assembly: GCF_039526425.1. Lineage (NCBI taxonomy): Bacteria > Bacillati > Actinomycetota > Actinomycetes > Kitasatosporales > Streptomycetaceae > Streptomyces > Streptomyces thermospinosisporus. Next base: position 33,778 of record NZ_BAAAIZ010000030.1, on the reverse strand, counting down.
CGCCTTCCCGCAGCCGGGTGCCCCGGTGACCGCCCGCATCGTCCCCGCGTCCGCGCCGAGCGGCACCTGCCTGCTCGTGCTGCACCCGCCGGGCGAACCGGCCAACGGGGTCGGCCGGGTCTACGTCGAGTACCGCGTCCCGGAGGGCTGGGACGCCGGCATGGACCCGGTGGGGCCGAGCCTCTCGCGGGAAGGCGTGGTCGTCCACACGGTCGTCGAGATCCCGAACAAGGGGCCGCGCGCGTGGTACCGGGGTTCGGTGCCCACCACCTCGCCGGACACCGATGTCGCCGTGGCGACCACACCGCTCGTCGTGCGCACCACGGCGGTCGATCCCGGCCGGCAGTGGGTGGACCTGTCGGTCACCGCGGGCGCGGCGCAGACGGTCGAGATCGTCCGGGGACCCCAGAGCGACGACGTGGTCGGCCCCGTCGGAGAGATCCAGCAGACCATGACGCCGTGCGGCGACCCGCTGCGCCGGGGGACCTTCGCCACCTCCACGACCGCCCGCCTCGGGGTGCGCAGCACCGGCTTCGGCGGCAGCGGCGTGCCCGTCGACGCGCCGCCCGTGTTCACCTGGACCGTCGGCGGAGTGCCGCTGAGCGCCCCGGGCGGAAACGTCAGCGTTCCGGTGGACGGGACGGCCTTCTCGCTCGACTACACGCTCGATCCGGCCACGTCCGAACTGCAACTCACCTCCCGCGGCGGTGAGCGCTACGAGACGCCCGCCGTGGTCACGGCCGACGGAAGCGGGGCGACGGCGTCCGCGACGGCCGTGTTCACGGCCCAGGGATGGACCGAGGGCATCCACCCCGAGGACGAGGAGAAGTTCGACGCCTGCCTGCGCCGGATCACGGAGCGGCACCAGCGCATGCCCGCGCCGTTCCGCAGGCCGTCGGCCGAGCCGCCCTGGAGCGACCTGGCCACCCGCCGACGGGCCGAACAGGCCTGGCTGAGGCAGGCGTTCAGCCTCATCAACCGGCCGCCGGCCCTCGACGCCACCGGCCGCGGCGAACTGAGCCGGCTCCTGCAGGCGCAGGCGACGCCCCTCGCGTTCATCGACGCGCTGAGCGAGGCGGGCGTCGACCACAGCGTGCCCGAGACGGATCTGACCGACTGGCTCCGCAACCCGGAGTTCACCCCGTACCCGGCGCTCGCCGAGGCCTTGCTGCTGCGGCTGGACAACACCCCGTTGAGGCGTCCGGTGTTCCTGGACGTCATCGCGTTCAACTACGAGCACTCGCCGGGGAAGCCGTCACCGCGTCTGCTGGAGGAGGTGGACACGGCCGTCCTCGAGCCGGCCGTGGTCGAGGGCTGGAACGTCCGGTACGGGGAGACGGCAGCAGAGTTCGGCCAGCTGCTGGCATGACGATCCGGGGGCGATGAGGTCCGCGGCTCCGGGCCCTGCTCGCCGGGAGCCCGTGCCGGGTCCTCGCCGTCTGCAGCCCGGCTCACGGTCACTGCAGCCCGGCTCACGGTCACTGCGGCCCCTGCTCGCGCACCGTGCCGAAGCGGACGTCGTACGAGACGGCCCCCTGGTAGAGCGTGTCCAGCATCCGCGCGCCCTCCTCGAGGACCTCCGTGCGCCGGGCCCTCGACAGCTCGCGGAACGGCTCGATGACGAGGTCCTGGCCGATGATGCGCCACACGCCGGAGAGGAAGCCGTCGACCAGGAGCGGGCAGTAGAAGGTGTTCGCCTGCCAGGTGCTGCGGCGGTCGGCGGGCGGGATCACCCGGGTGCGGTCGGCGTGGGAGAGCATCAGGTTGTCGAACTCGGGCAGGAAGCGGGGCGGCGCCGGGGTGTCCGGGTCGGGGCGGGGTGCGTCGGGCAGGTCGAACAGCTCGACCCCGTTCTCGTCGCGGAAGGTGAGCAGCCGCGGGCGGAGCCGTTCGAAGACCGCGCGCATCCGGGTCAGCCCCGACCAGGTCTGCAGGTCCTTCACCGAGGCCGGCCCGAAGGCGGCCAGGTAGCGCAGGACGACGGTGTCGGGCGAGGGGGCGGGCTCCGTGGGGCGGTCCAGCCAGTGCTCGGCGGTGGTGAGGGCGACCTGGGCGCCGCGGCCCCACATCCCGCGCGGGGTGACCTGGACGAGCGGGAGGGTGCAGCGGACGGCGATGGCGAGCGCCTGCGGGTCGGCGTCCGGCCACTCGTCGCCGAGCATCTCCCGCAGCTGCTTCATGGTGCGCGGCTCCTCCTCCACGAAGGCGCGGGCGAGCACGGCCAGCCGCTCCAGGTCGACACCGGCCAGCCCCTTGCGGAAGATGCCGATCTCCCGTTCCCGCACCGGCTGCACCAGGGGCCGCAGCGCCATGCAGTCGTCCGGCGTGTGCAGATGGATGGTCGAGCGCAGGGTGACGATGCGCACCGCCTCGCGGCGCTCCAGCAGCCCGGACAGCTCCTCGGGCCGGAAGCCCTCCAGGCGGGCCGCGAGCGCGTGGTACGGCGGCTTCACCTCCTGGGCCTGCAGTCCGACGAGATGCTCCACCGCTTCCTTCGCGGACATCGGGGAGCGGGTCAGCAGCAGCTGACGGGCGAGGGTGGCCCGGTTGAGGGCGCGGGTGCCGAGTACGGGGCCGCCGGCCGGGGTGGCGGTGCGCTTCGTCTGGGTCATGCCGGCACGCTAACGCCGCTTGCGGTCAGCTTCCGTCCGCAAGGAGAGCCCCGCAGTGAGGGCCGCGATGAGAAGTGGAGAGCGTGTGCCCGTTTCCGGGACATCTCGCAACGCCCGTGACATCCGGGGCGCCGCGGGACGCTGACTCTCCAGGGCCCTCGGTGGCGCCCATGATCGGAACGACCTCCCACACGAAGGACCAGCCCTGTGACACGCCCTCCCTCGGCTCACGACCGCCTGCCCGTCTACGAGAGCCTGGTGCGCGAACTCGGCGACGTCCTCACCGAGACCCGAGAGGTCGCCGAGCGCACGCAGCGCGAGGCCCACGAGGCCCTCTCCGGCCACCACCGCCCCCACCAGCGCTTCGCGGGTCACGAGCCCCGGCAGCAGCCCCCCGCCGGTCGCGGTCCCGAGCAGCAGCCCTTCGACGGGCACGGCCCCCAGGAGCAGCCCTTCGGCCGACGCGGTCCCCAGGAGCAGCCCTTCGCCGGACGCGGACCCCAGGAGCAGCCCTTCGCCGGACCCGGTCCGCAGCAGCAGTCCCCCGACGGGCGCGGCCCCCAGCCACAACCCGGCAACGGTCCCCGCCCCTCAGAGCAACCCGGCAATGGTCCCGGCCCTCAGGAACAACCCCGCACCGGCCCCCGCCCCCAGCAGCAACCCCCCACTGATCACCGTCCCCAGCAGCAACCCCCCGCCGGCCCCCGCCCCCAGCAGCAGCCTCCCGCCGGCCCCCGCCCCCAGCAGCCCCTCCCCAGCCGCCGCCCCCAGGGGCAGCCCGGCCCCCAGGGCAGGCCTGGTCCGCAGGGAAGGCCCGGCCCGCAAGGGCAGTCCCGCCCCCAGGAGCAGTCCGGCCCCCGGCAGCAGTCCCGGACCCAGGCCGCCCCTCGGCAGCCCTAGGTTCAGCAGCCCTAGGTTGGGCAACCCCGGGGTTCAGCGGCCCTGGGTGCGGCGCTCCTGCTCGGCTCGGTCCGACTCGCTGCGCAGGGCGCAGAACTCGTTCCCCTCGGGGTCGGCGAGGATCACCCAGCCGGAGCCGTCGGGCTTGCGGTGGTCCGCGGACGCCACCACTCCGGTCCTCGCGGTCCGTGGCCCGAGGGACGGTTGCGGCTGGGGCGGGTGGGGCACTCGGGGGGCATTGTGCAGGTGAGTGAGCTCATGGGACCGAAGCGGGTCCTGCTGGCCGGGTGGTTCAGCTTCCGGGACGGGGAGGCGACCGCCGGGGACGTGCTGGCGCTGCAGCGGGTGGAGGAGGTGCTGCGGGGCGCCGGGATCCCCTACGACGTGGCGTGGAGCCCTGGCTTCCGGCCCGAGGCCCGGCATCTGGACGATGTGCGGCCGCGTGACTACTCGCATCTGGTGTTCGTGTGCGGCCCGCTGGAGGGACCGCAGATCGAGGAGCTGCACCGGCGGTTCGCGCACTGTGTGCGGATCGCGGTGGGGGCCTCGGTGATCGATCCGGGCGCGGAGGCGGTGCGCGGGTTCCACCGGGTGCTGGCGCGCGACGTCCCGGACGTCCAGCCGACGGAGGATCTGGCGGCCCGTGCTCCGGCCGTGCCGGCCCGGCCCGTGGTCGGGGTGATCCTCACCTACGGCGAGCAGGAGTACGGCGAGCAGCGGCGGCACGATCAGGTCGCCCGGAAGGTGACGCACTGGCTGGCCGGCAAGGACTGTGCCCGGCTGGAGCTGGACACCCGGCTGGACACCCGCGACTGGCATCTGAGCGCGACACCCGCGCAGGTGCAGTCCGTGCTGGCGCGGCTCGATCTGGTGGTCACCGACCAGTTGCAGGGCCTTGTGCTGTCGCTGCGGGTCGGCACACCGGTGCTGGCGATCGACCCGGTGGCGCGCGGCGCGACGGTGACGGCGCAGGCCCGGGTGTGCGGCTGGCCCGCCCTGGTGCCCGCCGAGGAGCTGACGGAACGGCGGCTGGAACGCTGGTGGGACTGGTGCCTGACCTCGGGCCGCGTGGCCGCACGCCAGGCCCGCGACGCCTTCCGCGAGGGCAGGGCGGCCGACGGTGCCGACCGGCTGGTGGAGGCCCTCACGGCCCGCCGGGCGGGGTAGGCGGCCCACGCACGCCCGCGCGACGACGTACCGGAGGCAAACTCTGCGCCGGCGACTGCGCCGACCGGGTGACGGCGACCCGGGCGGGCCCCAGGTCGGGGCGGATTCCATAAGATCTTCATGTGGCCGAATTCCTGCTCCAGCGCACCGTGCCGCTCCCCCTCGACGAGGCCTGGCGCCGGCTCACCCGGTGGCACCGGCACGGCGAAGCGGTCCCCCTGACCCGGGTCACCGTCACCACTCCCCCGCCGACCGGCGAGGGCACCCGCATCGTCGCCCGTACGGGGCTCGGCCCGCTCGCCTTCGACGACCCCATGGAGGTGACCCTCTGGCAGCCGCCCGACGGCGACGTCCCCGGCAGGTGCCGCCTGGAGAAGCGCGGACGGGTCGTCAGGGGCTGGGCCGAGCTGGAGGTGCGCCCGGGTCCCGGCGGCCGGGCCCGCGTGGTGTGGCGCGAGCAGATCCGCGTCCGCGGGGTCCCCGGCGTACTGGACCCGGTACTGGGCCGCGCGGGCCGTCAGGTGTTCGGGCGCACGGTGAACCGGCTGCTGAGGCAGCCGTGAGCGAGGCCGCGCAACAACACCCGTACAAAGGAGGAGAGTTGGTCCCGCAGCCCCGGTCCCACCCCGTCGACCACGAACTCGTCCGGGCCGCGGCGCACATCGCCCGCACCCGCTGCCGGGGCGACAACCACACCATGGCGGCCGCGGCCCGCGCCGCCGACGGACGGATCATCACCGCCGTGAACGCCTACCACTTCACGGGCGGCCCCTGCGCCGAGCTGGTCCTCATCGGTACGGCGGCCGCCCAGGGCGCCTACGAGCTCACCACCGTCGTCGCCGTGGGCGACCGCGACCGCGGGGTGGTCCCACCCTGCGGCCGCTGCCGCCAGGTCCTCCTCGACTACTTCCCGTCCCTGAAGGTCATCGTCGGCAACGGCGACGCCCAACGCGCCGTCCCCGTCACCGACCTGCTGCCGGAGACCTACGTCTGGGCGGATCACCAGCTCGATGCCGAGTGAACGAACACCTGCGGGCCCGCCCAGGTGGCACGGGTGAGTTGCTGATGCGCTGCTAGGTACCGGTTGTGCGACGACGGCGCTGCCGCTCGGCGACCCATGCCCGGTGCCGGAGGCAGCGTTCCGTCATCTCGGTGAACATGCCTTCCCAGTACTCGCGTTGGTCCTCGTAGCCCGGCAGCCAGACACCCGCCTCCTCGTCATAGCCGTCCGGGAGCATCAGCTCCCCTCTGCTGTCGCAGTACGCGCCCATCCCGTACCGGACAGGGTTCGGTTCCCCGTCCTCGACGCCCACGGCATCGGCCTCCTCGAAGGAGAAAGACAGGCGTTGGTGTTCGTGGCCGATGCCGGTGAGGGCGACGAAGACCCGCTCGTCCGGGGGCATGACGCCGTCGCGGGCCGTGCCCTCCCGATCGCCGGGCGCGCTGCGGCGGCGGACCAGGGCATCGATGCCGTCCTCCACGCGGACGAGGACTCCGCCGGCGAGCGCCTTGACGACGGTGGCCTCGATGATCTCGCCGGGTCGGTGCACGAGGGTGAACGCCCGCCAAGGGTCGTCGTGGGCCGCCCGCAGGGACAGCAGCCACAGGCCGGTGCCGCTGTCGCGGCCGACGACGCGGGCGCGGAGCATCTCCCCCACCCCGACGAAGTGCGCCGGGTCCTCGACGTGCAGCCACGACAGCTCCGTGCGGAGAATCAGCCCGCGCCGGTGCGGAGCATCCGCCTCTTCCACGAGCACTCCCCGTGGGGAGACCTTCACAGCACGAACTGTCCACAGCTGCCGGACCCGGACCGGCACCCGATCGCGCCTCCCCCGGGTGGGAACCTGCTCCGCCTGCTCGCGACGGGTGAGCACCACCAGGCCACGCCTCCGGTCGAGCTCGCCGATCCTCGCCTTCAGCTCCGCCCCGACCACATCACCAAGGTCGGCACCCTGGCCGCAGTCGGCGAGGCCTGCCGGCAGGAAGGCCCGTAAGCCCACATCGACCACGAGGCCTCCTCTGACGGCCTCGATGACGGTTCCGCTCACCTCGCCGCCCGTCCCCCCGAGGTGCGCGAGACTGTCCCACGCGCGCTCGGCCCGGGCACGCCGGACGGACATGACGGCACGGCCCTCCGCGTCCCGGCGGCCCAGGGTCATCGCCTCGACGTGCTGGCCCGCCGCCAGTCGGCATGCCCCGCCTCGGAGCGACAGCTCCGAGGCGGGGACGAAACCCGTGCCGTGGTCCAGCGACAGCACCACGCCCTCAGGGCGAAAGGCGGCGACGGTGCCGGGCACGATCTGCCCCGCTGCCGGCGCGGCCCGGCCGACGCCGAGCAGCATCCGCATGCGCCTCGCCGTATGCCCCGGGACGAGCGGCCTGCCGAACGCCCGCGCCGTCCCGCGGGTGGAGAGCCGCTCCACCGCCTCGTCGAACGAGCGATAGGCCCCGGCGTCGGTCGCCCAGCCGTGTGGTGCCTCGGTCAGTGTCATCAGCAACGTACTGCCGCTGTTCCACGGGGCGTCGCCGCGCGAGGCGATTCTGCGGCAGGTCTGTGAGGAGGCACGCATCAGACGGGTCACCGGATGCCGTTCGCCGAGCCGTCTCTCCGCACGGCGCGCCTGCTCCGCCAGCTCATCGGCCGTGCGCTCGGCCCGCACGGCCCGCTCGGCCTCGCCGGTGGCCCGGACCGAATCCACCTGGGCGGTGACCAGGTTGGTGAGTGCCGCCACCGATCGGGGGTGTTCGGGGCCGAGTCGCGCGTCGAGGCGTTCGGAGACGGATGCGAGCCGCACAAGCGCGCGCTCCAGCCGGTCCGCCGAGCGCGTCACCCGAGCGGACTCCACATGCACGGCCGCGAGGTCGGCGCGTACACCGAGGACTTGAGGATGGTCGGCACCGAGCATCGCCGAGAGCCGCTGGGACGCCACCTCCAGCACATGCACGGACGTCGTCAGCGCCTCGAGGTCCTGGTCGCGCAGCGCGGCGGCGATGCGGGCGAGGGCGAAGCCGGCGACCGAGAGGAACGCGCGCGGGTCGTCCTCCCCCGCCTCTCTCACGAACGTGGTTGCGCGGTGGGCAAGTTGACCCAGGCGCGCATCGCCCCTCGCGGCAACCGGTTCGGGCTGCGCCGGAAGGCGGTCTCCGCCCCCGGCGGCACGGTGGCCGTCAAGGACGGCCAGGCGCAGCTCCACGGTGGCGAGGACCTCGTCCGGCTCGGCGCTGCGCTCCGCGTCCAGGGCAGCGAGCCGGGCCCGGGCGACCAGTGAGGCGATCCTGGCCGATCCGGTGTCGCCGAGGGACAGTTCGACGACCGCACGGTTGATCCAGGTGATGGTGCCCAGCAGTCCCGCGGCGTCGGCCGACACCGTCCGCAGAAGGTGCCGCGCCCGGTGCGGCAGGCCGAGGGCCAAGGCCACCACGGCCAGGGAGTTGTGCAGCTCCAGAGCGTGCGCGGCGCCCTCCGGGGCGCTCTGGACGCGCTCCGCGAGCACGTCGAACAGCCGGTTGGCCTCTTCGCGCAGACCGAGTTCCCACAGGAGCCGGTCCAGGCGCACCCCCTGGGCGAGTTCGCCGGCGTCCCAGGCCGGGCCGCAGTCCCCACCGGTCCGTAAGCCGGACACGAACGCGACGAGGCTCGGCACATGCGCGAAGCGGAGGCCGCCGGGATCGCGCAGTGCCTCCTCCGCGCACTGTGCCGCTGCGCCGAAGGAGTCAATCACCGTCCTGCTCTCCCCACATGACACGGAACGCCTCGTCGCAGACCTCGCTCGCCAGGCGCATGTAGTACGGCTCCAAGTCCCGTGCCAGGTGCGGGACGTCGGCGGCCAGGGCCTCCAACTCACGGGCCACGAACCGGCCGGTATCGAACACCTCCCGCACCTTGAGCCGCCTCTCCCGCAGGGGGCCGGCCGGGTCGGGAGGAGCGGGTGCGGCGGCGGATTCGGGCGCGGACACGGCGTCGGATGCGGACATGGTGCGAGGCGGGGACACGGTGTCGGGGGCCGGCATGGTGCCGGAGGCACGGGCGATGCCGGTTCCGGGTGCTGCGTCGGACGCCGGCACCGTGGGAAGCCCCTCGGTCAGCAGCCCCATCAGGTAGCCGGCCGACAGCTTCTCGAAGAGCTTGAACGCGCTGCTGAGCATGCCGGCGGTCAAGGTGCCCTCACCGGCCCCGCTCAGCCGGCCGGAGGCCTCGGCGTCCAGGAGTATGCCGAAGACGGCCGGATCGTGCCCTGCCGTCCGCCGCTCGACCGGTCCTCCCGCGTACCCCTCGCAGTCGTCCAGCGGCTGGTCGCCCGCGAGCTGGACGAGACACAGCGGGCGCCCACCCCGCGTGTCCGGGACGACCGCGTCCACCGTGCCGCGCAGGGCGGACCGGGCGGGGCCGGGACGGTAGGGGGCGTACCACGGGTCGCCCTTGGCGGCGCTGTCGGCCTGCGGCGCCCCGTGGTCGGCTCCGGGGTCCGACAGGACACTGATCAGGGCGAGGCCGACGTCCTCGGCCAACTCGTACACCATGGCCCGCAGCTGCAGTCCCCGCGCGGTGTACACGTCGACCGGGTCCCGCACCTCCAGTCCCGGCACGCAGGCGGCGGAGGTGAGCACATGGGATCCGGTCACGAAGAAGCCGCCACCGAGCAGGGCTCCCTCCCGGGATACGGCCACCCAGTAGTCGTCGTGCGCCATGAAGTACCTCGGGTCCCGCTCGTCGGCAATGCCGCGTCCTCGTACGCAGGCCGGCACCGCCTCATGCACCACGGGTGGGACGGGGCCGCGTCGAGCGTACCGGCTGCCGCCCGATCTGTGGTGGCTTGTGCGCGAAAGGTCAGCCCCGGCCCAGCACCCTGCGCGCGCCGGCGATGACGGCCGTGGCCAGGACCCAGCCGGAGACGACCAGGAGGAGGGCGACGGCCTTGCTCGGGCCCGTCGGGTCCCAGGCGCCGCGGTGACCGAGGCTCGCGACGGGGATGAGCAGGTCGAGGCTGTAGAGGACGGGGTCCCAGGCGCGTCTGGAGTCGCCGCCGACCGGGCGGGGCGGATGGGAGGCGAACCAGGCGGAGCCCAGGGCGACGAGGGACAGCAGCCACAGCAGCGCCCGCCGGGGCGCGTAGCCGTAGCCGAAGAGCACGTCCTGCACCAGGCCCCAGATCCGGCCGGTGAGGCGGTCGTTGCGGCTGAGGTGGCGCTCCTTGGCGTGCCGTACGGCGCGGGCCGAGCGTTCGTCGCCCCCGCTCTCGTACGATCTCGCGAGCTGCTCGAAGGCGCGGGCGCCGGCCCGGGGGTCGCGGGTGAGCCAGGCGACGCGGGCGCGGAGGCCGACGGGCCGCTCGGTCTCCAGCCGCTGGTAGGTGAAGCCCTCCAGGGAGAGGGCGCCGGGGGCGGGCCAGGTGGCCTCGGAGTCCACCAGGACGTCGACGGCGGCGTCCTGCAGCACCACCTTGCCGGCGGGCGGTTCGCGCAGGTCCAGTCTCAGCCGCGGGACGCGGAGCCGGCCGCACAGCAGGGAGCCGGCGGGCGCGGCCAGGACGGCGTCGTGGAAGGTGACCACCCCGGCGACCTCGGCCGCGCGCAGCAGCACCTGGCCGGTGCTGCGGAAGCCCCAGTCGGCGTAGAAGCCGGTGCAGACGATGCCGGTGGCGTCGATGCCGCCCACGTCGGCGGCGTGCAGGTTGACGGCGTGGGTGACGCGGGCGTCGCGCAGGTAGAGGGCGCCGTTGGCCATCAGGCCGCGGCCGTGGAGCGAGCCCTCCACGGTGAGGCGGGGCGCGAGCAGGGACCAGGGGCTGTCGTCGGCGACGGTGAGCCCTTCGACGACGAGGTTGCCCGCGATGTGCGCGTCGGTCAGGCGTACGGCGGCGGTGGCCGAGTCCTCGTACAGGCGCCGCGGTGCGCGTCGCCCGGTGCGGGAGTCGGTCGGGTCGGCCATCGGACGGGGGTCGCCGGTGCCGTCGCCCACTCTCGTGCCGGCCAGGCGGAGTTCGCCGTCGACGGTGAGGCGGTCGGCCCGCAGGCCGGGGAGGGTGGAGCCGGAGAGGTCCAGCGAGGGGACGGTGAGTCCGGTCAGGTCGACCGGTTCCTCGAACACGCAGTTGACGAGGGAGAGCGCGGTGGCAATGCGGCGGCGGTCCAGACGCAGCGCGCCCGTGATTCGCAACCCCTCGTAGCGTTGGACCGGTTGCCCGTCGTCCGTGCCGCGTTCCGTGATGAGGTCGCACAGCGTTCCGGCGTCGATCTCGCCGGAGCGGAGCGCACGGCGCGTGCGCCGACTTCCCCCGAGCCGTGCCACGTTGATCCCCCTCTGCCGTCCCAACGGAATGGAATATCACATCCGCGGGCCGGCGCCCGACACAGATCCGGACCATGCAGGCACTCCGGTCATACTGGGTTCATGGAACGTTTCCCGTCCCAGTCCCCCCACGTCTTACGAATCTTCGGCATGCCCGAGGTGGACCGGGCCCTCGCCGAATGGCTGGACGCCAACGAACTCGAGCTGGTGCACCCGGAGCTGCTGGAGACCGGGCAGAGCGGCGGCAAGCTGGTGTCGGCCTTCCTCCGGGAGCTGGACCAGGAGCAGACCGGGGGCATGCGCATCATCAAGCTGGTGGCTCCCTCTCCTGACGCACAGGCCGAACCGCGGAACCACAAGGCCGCGCTGCGCAGCCGTTCCTCCGGCAACGCGTCCTTCGTCGACCGGCACCTGGTCGGACTGGCGGGCAGGCACTGGAGACTGGGCGAGTACTGGGTCATGTTCCAGGAGCCCGCCGGGGACGGGAAGGACCCGACGGTCACGCTCGCCGCGCTCGGCCGCAGCGCACGCCTGCCCGGACTGGCGGCCCAGATCGTCAAGGGGCTGCTGAGCGGCTGGAATCCCGGAGATCCGGAGATCGACCAGGGCCTGACGGCCGCCGCCTTCGTGCGGGAGCTCCTCGGTGCGCGCTGCAAGGACGACAGCCCGCTGCACACCTGGGTCAGGAGTCACTTCGGTGACGGGGTGCACGACTGCGTCTGGTTCGCGGCGGAGGGCCAGGGCCCCGTGCTGCCCAATCCCCTGGCGCTGGGCGACGGTTCACCGCTCGTCCGGCTGCCGGTCAAGTTCGCCGCCCGGGGAAGGGGCCACGGGGACCTGCATCCGGGCAACATCATGGTGCCGGTGCGCGACGACGCCCCGGAGGACGACTACTGGCTCATCGACCTGTCCCGGTTCAGCGAGGGTGCGCTGCTGGCCCGTGACCCCGTGCACCTGCTGCTGTGCCTGATCGCCGACCATTACCTGCCTCATCTGTCCGAGGAGGCCCGCGCCGAACTGCTGGGCGCGCTCACCGGCACCGGCGCGGAGCCGGAGTCCCGGTGCGACGGGCTGCTGATTCCGCAGGGGCTGGCCGAGCTGGTCGTCCGGGTGCGCACGGAGCTGACCGGGTGGGCTGCCACCCGGCGTGTCACCCAGGCGTGGCGTGCTCAGTGGTTCTTGGCGCTGCAGGCGTGTGCCTTGATGTTCACCGCGCGCGAGCGGTACCCGGACCGCGACCGCTCGTGGTTCTTCCGGCTCGCGGCGCACGCGTGCGGGGCGTACGTGGATCTCGCGGGTGGGGAGCGTCCCGGATCCCCCGAAGTGGTGATCCCGGACGGGCCAGAAGGGGGTGCGCGGGAGGAGACCGCCCGTCCCGGTGTCGCGCCGTCCAAGGCCCCGGTGGTCTCGCCGCGGACCGAGGCCGGCAGATGGGTGCCTGTCCCGGACAGTGACGGCAGTCGTGCACCGGCCGGCAGTCCGGCGTTCGTTCAGGCCGGCGGTCGGCAACCCGTTCCGTCCGGCGCTCGAGGACGGGTCGCCGTCGTACTGCACGAGATCTGGAGCACGTTCGAGCGGCCCACGCAGCACGTGTCCGGCACGGGGTTCGGCGAACTCAAGGCGGACGTGGTGCTGTTCGTCCAGCGCAGGGCCGGTCAGTTCCGGACGGAGCTGACCCGGGCCCAGATGCCGTCGGCCTCGTCGACGGCGCTCGGCGAGGTGACGGCGGCCGGCGAGGTGACCGCGGCCGGCGAGGTCGGGCTGGGCCGCGTCAAGGATCTGCTGCTCGACGTGGCGACCGCGGCGAAGCCGCTGCACCAGTTCCTGGTCAACCCGGTGCTGCGCATGCAGACGCTGGCGGCCCGGCAGACCCCGCGGCACCAGGACGATCTGACCAACGCGCTCACCCTGCTGCTCGACGAGGTCCGCCGGGCCGTCGTCGCCCTGTCCTCGCCGTCCTCGCCGTCCTCGCCGTCCTCGCCGTCCTCCTCGTCCTCCTCGTCCTCCTGACGTTCGTGCCACCGCCGCCGCCTCCCCTAGGGGCGGCAGCGGTGGGCACGGGGGACGGCGGGCCGGCCGGTCGGTCAGTGGACGCCGAGCCAGCCCTCGATGGGGTTGAGCGCGAAGTAGATCAGGAAGATCGCGGTGAGTCCCCACATGAACGCACCGATCTCCCGCGCCTTGCCCTGGGCGACCTTGATGGCGACGTAGGAGATGACGCCCGCGGCCACGCCCGTGGTGATGGTGTAGGTGAACGGCATCAGGACGACCGTGAGGAAGACCGGGATGGCCGTGGCGCGGTCGGCCCAGTCGACGTGCCGGGCGTTCATCATCATCATGGCGCCGATCACCACCAGCGCCGCCGCGGCGACCTCGCCCGGCACGATCGCCGTGAGCGGGGTGAAGAACAGGCAGGCGGCGAAGAAGAGTCCGGTGACCACGGAGGACAGGCCGGTCCGGGCGCCCTCACCGACGCCGGTCGCCGACTCGATGAAGACGGTCTGGCCGGAGGCGCCCGAGATGCCGCCGATCGCGCCGCCGGCGCCGTCGATGAACAGCGCCTTGGACAGGCCCGGCATGCGGCCCTTGTCGTCGGCGAGTCTGGCCTCGGTGCCGACGCCGATGATCGTGGCCATGGCGTCGAAGAACCCGGCGAGGACCAGGGTGAAGACGATCATGCCGACGGTCATCGCGCCGACCTCGCCCCAGCCGCCGAGCTCCACCTGGCCGAAGATCGAGAAGTCGGGCATGGAGACGGCGCTGCCGTGGAGTTCGGGCGCTCCGCTGGCCCACTGCTTGGGGCTGATGACGCCGAAGGCGTTGAGGGCGACGGCGAGGATGGTGCCGCCGACGATGCCGATCAGGATGGCGCCGGGGACGCCGCGGGCCTGGAGCATGAAGATGGCGAGGAGGGTCACGGCGAACAGCAGCACCGGCCAGCCGGCGAGTTCGCCGTTGGGGCCGAGCACGACGGGGCCGCCGCCGGGGGCCGGGTTCTCGTGCACGAAGCCGGCCTTCACCAGGCCGATCAGGGCGATGAACAGTCCGATGCCCATGGTGATGCCGTGCTTGAGGGCGAGCGGTATCGCGTTCATGATCATCTCGCGCAGGCCGGTGACGACCAGCAGCATGATGACCACGCCGTACATCACGCACATGCCCATGGCCTGCGGCCAGGTCATCTGGGGCGCGACCTGGCCGGCGAGCACTCCGGAGACGGACAGGCCGGCGGCGAGGGCGAGCGGCACCTTGCCGATGAATCCCATCAGCAGGGTGGTCAGGGCGGCGGCGAACGCGGTGGCCGTGATCACCGCGGTCTGTTCGAGGGTGTTGCCCGCGGCGTCCTCGCCGGACAGGATCAGCGGGTTGAGCAGGAGGATGTAGGCCATCGCCATGAAGGTGGTGATGCCGCCGCGCACTTCACGCGCGACCGTCGATCCTCTGTGCGTGATGTGGAAGTACCGGTCGAGCCAGGACCGTCCGGCCGCGACGCGGGTTCCCGCGCCCGCGTCCTCGGCGGTCCTGGGCTCCACGGACTGCTGGGTCATGGTGCCATCTCCCAAGGTTCATAGGGGCACCCGGCACTGCGCCGTGCCGGGATTTGGGAGGTGCCAGACCCGGGGGACGGCCCGGTACTGCACCTGTGTGTGAGGAACTGTGCGGAACCGGCGCCGGTGACCGTGCGTGCGGCTTGCGGCGCCGGGGTGCCGGTGCGTCCGTCCGCTGTCCTGGGGGTCTCCCAGGCCGTCCCGGGCCGTCGAGGGTCCGGGAGCGGCGCGGCCGGCCGCATCGGCGGCGGTGTCGAGAGGCTCTACACCGTGCCTGTGAGGTGTTCCGGTCGTACCGGAGCCCTGCTCGGCTCCGGGCCCGTGGCGTCGCGGGTGGCGGCCGGGATCGCCGGAGTCGAGGACAGGGTGGGGGCCTCGCCGGCGCCGCGCGGTCCGTGCGGGGCGTGGTCGTCGGCGAACTCTCCGGTGACCTCGTGGACGCCGTCGGGGTGGAGGGTGGACCCGCCGATGCCGCCCTCGGCGTCCCGGGTGATCCGGGTGATCCGGGCGGGTGTGCCGGTGGCGGGCATCCCAGACCCCCTCTGGGCGGCGGGCGGCGGCCAGGCGGACCGCGTCCACGAACCCAGGGCGAGGCCGGGCAGCCCGGCCCGCTCGGGCAGCTCGGGCCGGCGGTGGCCGAAGTCGATCTCGACCATCACATCGGTCCCCCCGCGATCAGCACCGCGGCAGGGTGCCCGGCCTTGACGGCGAGCGCCTCCTCCCAGCTGGTGGGGCGAAGGAAGTCCATGACCGACTCTCTTGTTGCTCTCTCGTTGCGTCTCGGGTGGGGCGTGCAGATCGAGCCACTCCGCGTGCGGTGGGGGCCGGCTCGTTCACGTGAAGTTCACTCGGAGTGGACTCAGTACACCGCCGAGTGCCCGCACGGGTCAGTCACGGAAAGCATGAAGGAGTTGGCTGGCCAGACGGGTTATCTTGTAGATTCATATGAACGGAGGCCGCGGTAGCCTCCCACCTTCCCCCGGAAAACTGAGGACACAGTCCAGGAGACGGCCGGCACCTCTGCTCAGCCAAGGACGGGCCCTCGCCGAAGCTCCGAAGATTCCGAAGATCCGTGGAAGACCCCTCACCCTTCATCGTAAGTATCGAGACAAGGAACGGCGGCGACGAGAATGCGGCTGCGCGCACTGCTGGAGACCGACGCGCTGGGCCTGAAGCTGCTCGGCGGCGAGGAGGAACTGGACCGCACCGTGCGCGGTGTGATGACCACCGACCTCCGCGACCCCAGCCGCTACCTCTCGGGCGGGGAACTGGTGCTCACGGGCCTCGCCTGGCGCCGTGACGCCGCGGACTCCGAGCCGTTCGTCCGCATCCTGGTGCAGTCCGGGGTGGCGGCGCTGGCGGCGGGCGAGGCGGAGCTCAACGAGATCCCGGACGACCTGGTGGTGGCCTGCGCCCGGCACCGGCTGCCGCTGTTCGCGGTACACGAGTCGGTGGCGTTCGCGACGATCACCGAGCACGTGGTGCGGCAGGTGTCCGGCGAGCGGGCCGGGGACCTGGCGGCCGTGGTGGACCGGCACCGGCGGATGATGACCTCCGGCCCCGCGGGCGGCGGCCCCGACGTCGTGCTCGACCTGCTCCGCTCCGACCTGGACCTGCGGGCCTGGGTGCTGTCGCCGACCGGGCGGCTGATCGCCGGCGCCAAGGAGGGCGGCCCGGCACTGCCCCCGGAGGTGTGCGCTCGGCTGGCGACGGAGCAGCTGGCGGCCGCCCGCACCGGGCGGCGCGGACCGCACCGGGTCACCCTCGGGCACACCACGTACAGCCTGTTCCCGGTGCGCAGCACCGGACGCGACCCGCAGCCCGCCCGGGACGTGCGCGAGACGCTCCTGTCGGACTGGCTGCTGGCGGTCGAGGCGGACGCCGGGGAGTGGGCCGAGGAGCGCCTGGACCTGCTGCACGGGGTCACCCAGCTGATCGCGGTGGAGCGCGACCGCCGGGACGCCGCCCGCACGGTGCGGCGGCGGCTGGCGCAGGAGGTGCTGGAGCTGGTGCAGACGGGCGCGGTACCGGCCGAGATCGCCGCCCGGTTGCGGGTGGCGGCGCCCGTGCTGCTGCCCGGTCTCGGCGCCGCACCCCGCTGGCAGGTGGTCGTGGCCCGCGTGGAGTGGGACGACGCGGAGCTGGAGAGCGGACCGGTCGCCCAGGCGCTGCTCGAGGAGATCCTGGTCGACCCGGAGGCCACCGGGCCCGAGCCCTCCGACCGGATCGCGGTCGCGAACAACGGCGAGGAGGCGATCGCCCTGGTCCCGCTGCCCGCGGTGACCAGCGAGCAGGACGGTACGGAGCAGGGCATGCCGGCGGAGGTGCTGCTCGAGGCCGTGCAGGGCCCCCTGTCGGCCGGCCTCGACGGCGACGGCCGGATCACCCTCGGCGTGAGCGCCGCCGTGCACTCCGCGGAGGGGCTGCGCGGAGCGCTGGAGGAGGCGCGGCACGCACGGCGGGTGGCGGCGGCGCGCCCGGGCCGGGTCTGCGCGGCGGGCCACGAGGAGCTGGCCTCGCACGTACTGCTGCTGCCCTTCGTGCCGGACGACGTGCGCCGGGCCTTCACCGCCCGGCTGCTGGACCCGTTGCGCGAGTACGACCGGCGTCACCGCGCCGAGCTGATCTCCACGCTGGAGGCGTTCCTGGACTGCGACGGCTCCTGGACCCGGTGCGCCTCGCGGCTGCACCTGCATGTCAACACGCTGCGGTACCGGGTGGGCCGGATCGAGCAGCTGACGGGACGTGACCTGTCCCGGCTGGAGGACAAGCTGGACTTCTTCCTGGCGCTGCGGATGAGCTGAGGCGGGGGGCGGTTCCGCCTGCCACGTTTCTGCAGTCCCGCGGCGGCATCCCGTAGGCGGCCCGGAAGAGGCGGCTGAAGTGCTGACGGATGGGTCTGCAACGGCCATCTGGACGCGGGGGACATCCCGGTCAAGCCCTGCTGAGGGGGGAGTTCGCGGGGCAGGGGCGGGCCGAGGGGCGCGAGTGATCCAGCGCGCCACCCGGCCCGCTTCCGCGTTCCGGGCTCTTGCCCCACGACTTTGTGAAATCCTTCACCCACCCTCTTGGCCGAGCCACGTTGTTCGTGCTGAGATGCGGCCACCACTCAACAGCTCGATGGCGTGCTCGGGGAGGGCAACGTGGCGCATACCGCCATGTCTGGTAACGGAACGACCGCCGGTGACGATCCTCTCCAGACCGCGGTATGGCGGCTGCGCTCGCGCGCCTGCTGGGCCGACGCCGCCGCCATGATCACGCCGACCACTCCGGCCGCCGCCCTGCAGCGGGCGTCCCTGCTGGTGGAACGGTGCCTGTACACCGAGGCCGGCTGGGAGGAGGCGGAGGACGCGCTGCGCACGGCGGAGGCGGTGGCCCACACCGACGACGAGCGGGGGGCGGCCGCTTGTGAACGCGGGTACTTGGCCTATGCGGCGACCCTGTTCCAGGTCCGCGACCGGGCCGACGAGGCGCGGGCGGCACTCGGCCGGGCGGCGGCGCTGATCGCGCCCGGGGCGGCGGGGAGGGCGCTGCTGGACTTCCGGCGGGGGCTGATCGCCGAGAACCTGACGCGGTCGCCGCAGGCGGCGCGGGCGGCGTACCGCCGGGCGCATGCGGGGGCTGCGGCGCACGCGGATCCGCTGCTGCTCTCGGCCACCTGGCGGCACCTTGCGGGGCTGGCGTTGCGGGAGGGGGAGTTGGCGGAGGCGCGGCACGGGTTCGCGGAGTCGCTGCGGATCCGGGAGGAGCTCGGGTACCTGGTCGGGACGGCGCCGGCGTTGGTGTCGCTGGCGGAGACGGAGGAGGAGCCGGAGGCGTCCAGGTTGCGGGAGGAGGCGCGGCGGTTGTTCCGGCTGCTGGGGGGTGTGCCGACGTGGTTGGCGGGGCAGTTGGGACATGTGTCATCACCGGGGCGGGTGCCTCCGGCGGAGGGGGCGGCGAGCGCGTGAGGGATGGTTCCGGTGAGGACCGCGTGCGGGCGCGTGAGGGTTGCTCGCGCAGTTCCCCGCGCCCCTGAGGGAGTTGCGGCTGTGCGGGGTTGAGTCGTGCCGCAGGTTCCCCCGTCCCTGAGGGAGTTGCAGTCGGCCGGAGTTGTCAGGTGGCGTCAGCGGGCGCCGGTGAAGTGTTCTTCCACCAAGGCTCGTACGAGGCCGGCGTCGCCGGCGATCAGGGCGTCGAGCAGGGCCGTGTGTTCGTGGGCGTCGGCTATGAGGTCGGCGCGGCTGTGGGAGCCGGGGGCGGTGCCGACCAGGGGCCACTGGGCGCGGCGGTGCAGGTCCTCGGCGATGCGGACCAGCTGGTCGTTGCCGGCGAGGGACAGCACCGCGCGGTGGAAGGCCCGGTCGGTCTCCGCGTAGGTCGCCCGGCAGCCGGAGGAGGCCGCGCGGACCGTCGCCTCGGCGAGGGGCCGCAGCTGGGCCCACCGCTCGGCCGGGACGGTGCGGGCCAGCCGCAGCATCACCGGGACCTCGATGAGCGCCCGGACCTCCGCCAGCTCGGCCAGCTCCCGGCGGTCCCGCTCGACGACCCGGAAGCCCCGGTTCGGGACGACCTCGACCGCGCCCTCGAGCGCGAGCTGCTGCATGGCCTCGCGCACGGGCGTCGCGGAGACGCCGAACCGCTCGCCGAGCGCGGGCGCCGAGTAGACCTCGCCGGGCCGCAGCTCCCCGCTCACCAGCGCGGTGCGCAGCGCGGTGAGGATCTGCTCCCGGACCGAGGTGCGCTGCACCGCGGGCCGGGCGGGCCGCACCGGTGCCGGTTCGCTGTGGGTGTGCTCGCCCCGTACCGCCGTGTCGTGACCGGGTCCTGCCGTCTGCGGCGGCTCGGTCCGGCGTTCGGGCCCGCGCTGCCGGTAGGCCCGGTCCACGTCCTCGCGTCCCGGCTGGGCCGGCACCCGCGCGCGGCGTATGCCGGGCTCGGCGGAGCCCTGGGTGCCCTGCTTCACGGGGTCCTCCTGACGGCGACGGAGTAGGCAGTGGACTGGGCGGCGGACGTGTCGGTACTTCGGGTCATTACGGCGGGTTGCTGTCCGTCCGTCAAGCACCCTAAGCGACCGGCCCGCCGGTTCACATCTCACCGAGTTTGGGTAAGGTGAGCCTTACCTTGTCCGGCTCGTGCAACGACTCGGTCCCACGACATGTGAATGGGTGGCCCCATGCCTGTGCCCGGTTCGGCCGTCGCGGACGCCTATGACCGCCTGGCCGCGGCCTTCCCGGCCCTCGCCGTCACCGAGCTCCGTGCGGGCGAGGAGGCGCCGGCCGGCGGCGGCTGGGTCTCGGCGTCCGAGCTCGCCGAGGGCGGCGCGGGCCTTGAGAGGTTTCTGAGCTGGGACGACAGCCAGGTGCGGCGCGACTACGGTGTCCGGGCCCGCCCCGACGTGGTGGCCGGCTTCGGGCTGCACCGCTACGCCTGGCCCGCCTGCCTGCTGATCACCGTGCCGTGGTTCCTGCTGCGCCGGGTGCCGCGCTACCCCGTGACGCATGTCTCCTTCGACCGCACCGCGCCCGGCCTCGCCGTCGGCCGCATGGCGGTGCGCCCGGCCGGCTTCGCCTGCCTGCCCGGCGATCCGGCCGCGGACCTGCCCGGCGCCCGCGTCGTCCCGGACGAGGACGCGCTGCGCGCCGAGGTGCGGGCGGCGGTCACCGAGCACCTCGAACCCGTCCTGACCGGTTTCGGGCCCCGGATGCGGCGGCGCGGCCGGGCCCTGTGGGGCATGGCGACCGACGAGGTCGTGGAGAGCCTGTGGTACGTGGCCCAGCTGCTCGGCGAGGAGGAGCGGGCGAGGCACGAACTGGAGCTGCTGCTGCCGGGCACGACCAAGCCGTACGTGGGTGCCGCGGCCTTCCGCCCCACGACCGGTCCGGCGGGTGAGCCCGCGCACACCCGCGACCGGGTCAGCTGCTGCATGTTCTACACGCTGCGCCCCGACGAGGTGTGCGCCACCTGCCCGCGCACCTGTGCGACCCAGCGGGCGCGCGGCCGGGAGCTGGCGAAGGCCGGCTGACCCTCCGGGCGGCTTCCCGCATCACCGCGCCCACCGCAACCACCCGCCGCACGAACCACTCGCACGGTCACAGTTATTCGAACGCAACTGCCGTGTTTCAAGCGGGAGTTCGAGTCCCGAGGCGTCTGGGACGGCCCCTTGCCCCTCCTTGGCGGCCTGTTGCCCCGAAACCCCCTGAGAGCTGTGGGGATTGGGCCACTATGACGGGCGTTACGCCCTATCCCAATGCAAGGGACCCCTAGATGAGACTGACCGACATATCGCTGAACTGGCTGCTTCCGGGCGCCGTGCTGCTCCTGGGCATGCTGGCGGCGGTGGCGGTGCTGGCGCGCGGCAAGCGCTCCTCGGTCAAGGACACGAGTGTGGACGACTCGTGGGAGCGCAGCGAGGAGCGCCGCAGGCGCAAGGAGGCCATCTACGGCACCGTCTCCTATGTCCTGCTGTTCTGCTGTGCGGCAGTGGCCGCGGCGCTCTCCTTCCACGGCCTGGTCGGCTTCGGTGAACAGAACCTCGGCCTGTCGGGCGGCTGGCAGTACCTCGTCCCCTTCGGCCTGGACGGAGCGGCCATGTTCTGCTCGGTGCTCGCCGTGCGCGAGGCCAGCCACGGCGACGCGGCACTCGGTTCCCGCATACTCGTATGGACGTTCGCGTTCGCGGCGGCATGGTTCAACTGGGTGCACGCGCCCCGCGGTGCCGGGCACGCGGGCGCCCCGCACTTCTTCGCGGGCATGTCGCTGTCGGCGGCGGTGCTGTTCGACCGTGCGCTGAAGCAGACCCGCCGGGCGGCCCTGCGCGAACAGGGCCTGGTGCCGCGCCCCTTGCCGCAGATCCGTATCGTGCGCTGGCTGCGGGCTCCCCGGGAGACCTACCGCGCCTGGTCGCTGATGCTGCTGGAGGGCGTGCGCAGTCTCGACGAGGCGGTCGAGGAGGTCCGCGAGGACCAGCGGCAGAAGCAGGAGGCCCGCCGGCGCAGGCGGGAGCAGGAGCGGGTGGAACGGGCCCAGCTGAAGGCCATCAGCCGCGGGCACCGTGGCTTCGTGGGGCGCGGCGGGCGTCAGCTGGAGACGGCGACCACGACCGTGGAGCGCGACGACGAGGTGGTCACGGCGGAGCCTGCCATATCCGCGCCGGAGCCCCTGCCCGTGCGCACGCGGCCCTCCCTCCAGCCGGTGCGCGGCACCACTGACGCGGTGACCGTGGATCTGACGGCGGAGGACGACACACAGGCGCTGCCGCGGCTGGACTCCCTGGAGCGCAAGCTGAAGGACCTGGAGCAGCAGTTCGGCTGACCACGTCCGCGGCGTCCGCGCACCGCGGGTTCGCGTTCCGCGTCTCTGCACGCACGCATCCCTGCTCCGTCGCGTACGGCCCTGCTCCGTCCCGTACGGCCCTGCTCCGTCGCGTACGGCCCTGCTCGGTCCCGTACGGCCCGCGTCTCAGGCGGCGTCGGCGCCGAGTTCGAACCAGACGGCCTTGCCCACGGCGTGCGGCCGTACCCCCCACTGATCGGCCAGGGACTCCAGCAGAACGAGGCCCCGGCCGTGCGTACCGTCGCCGGCGCCCGGTACGCACGGCCGGGGCTCGCGTGCCACGAAGTCCCGTACCTCCACGCGCAGTCGGCGCGGCCCGACGGTGGCCGTCAGGACCGCTTCGCGGTCGGTGTGCACCAGGGCGTTGGTGACCAGCTCGCTGGTGAGCAGCTCCGCGATCTCCGAGCGGCCGGGCCGGCCCCAGTGCCGCAGCAGCTCGCGCAGCGCCCGGCGGGACTCCGGCACCGCCCTCAAGTCGGCGCGCCCCAGTCTGCGCCGGAGCTGGGCCGCCGGGCCCCGCCTTCCGCCGGGCTGGTCCTGCCCCTTTCTCACCGAGGATCCGCCCGTGCCGGGCCTGCCCTCTCGCACCTGACTCGTCATGACCCCCCGTCCGTGTGCCGTTCGGCTCCCCCGGCGTCTCGAACACGTACACGGGAATCCATGCCCCGTCGGCAGGAGGGCACGCATGTCCGGGTGCTCACGGCCGGTTGTTGGCCGAAGTGCGACGGCCACCGGGCTGCGCGGGGTCGTCCTCCCGGCCCCCGTGGCGGGAGGACGGCCCCGGCTTCTCGCGGTGGTGGGGGGTGTGCGGGTCGGTGGGGCTTGTCCGCGGAGCTTGTTGACGGCGGTCTAGTAGAGCTTGTCGACGGCGGTCTTCGTCGTCTTCTTGAAGGCGGCCACCGGGGCGTCCCCGAAGTCGCCCATCTGGCCCCAGCCGACGATCGTCACGGTCCGTCCGTCCCGGCCGACGGACAGCAGGTTGATGTCCATGGCGCCGTAGGAGCTCTTCGTCTGCAGGCCGTAGACCTTGGCGCCCTCCTCGACCTTCAGCGCGCCGTAGTAGCGGCCCTCGGCCTCGATGTCCGGGTACTGCCGCTCCAGCCGGTCCGCGCAGGTGCGGATCTCCTTGGCCAGGCGGTCGGCCAGCGCCTTGCCCTTGGCGGCCGAGCCGGTGACGGTGGTGACCTGCACGGCCTGGGTGTCGAGGTCGGTGTGGAACAGGCGGTGCCGGTAGTCGTAGGCGGGCACGCCCTCGCCCAGGCAGTAGGCGAGCTGCTCGGGGAAGCCGCCGGTGACGGGGCCGGCGGTCCAGCCGGAGGACGGGTGCGGCGGCAGCTGGGACGCCGAGAGGAACCGCGGCTCCTTGCCCTTGGCCGAGGCGGCTCCGGCCGGTGCGGTGAGCGCGGTGAGCGCGGTACCGGCGGCGAGCGCCGCGACGGCAGCGGTGGCGAGAGCTCTGGCCCGGGTGCGGTTGGTCATACGTGTCCCCGTACGGAGTGAGTGGATGGATGGAAAGACCGCGGCGCGAGGTGCGGGGACCGTAGGGTCCCCGTGGTGCGCGGGCCGGGGTCACCGCGACGGCCCTGATGGTCCGTCCGGCGGCCGCCGGGGCGGTGCGGTCAGGTGCCATGAGCATCGGACGTCCCGTGCGGCCGGTGCAAGCACCGGTGGCGTTCCGGCGGGCATGGAACCATCCCAGCCCGTCTGACGTGCAGATATATGGGGTGCCTGGGATGCCGTCCCAGGCGCTGAGGCCCCGCCAACGAGTGAACGTGAGGCGACGAGAGGCAGGATGACGGTGTCGGCACAGGGCGGCGGCCAGGACGAGGTGGCCGGCTTCGCGGCGCTGCTCCGGGAGCTGAAGGAACGGACCGACCGCAGCTACGGCTCGCTGGCCCGCCGCCTCGGCATGAACACCTCCACCCTGCACCGCTATTGCGCCGGCGATGCGGTCCCCGTCGACTTCGCCCCCATCGAACGCTTCGCCGCGCTGTGCGGGGCGAGCCCCGGGGAACGCCTCGAACTCCACCGCCGCTGGCTCCAGGCCACGGCGGCCCGCCGGCGCCCCCGGGGCAACGGCAGGTCCGCGACCGCCGCTTCCGCACGTTCCGGCGGTGCCGCCACGGGCGAGGCGAGCGACCGGCAGCGCATGGACACGGAATCGAAACCGGCCGACGAGCCGGCCCACCCTGCGGCGGACACGGGCACATCGGCCACGGACCGAGCGGAGGAGGCAACGGACCGCCCGGAGCCGGCACCCGACGCCCCCTCCGAGCAGACGAGCCCCCGTCCCCCAGCAGACGCCACACCCCCCACCGGCCCCACGGACGCACCCGCACCCGACACACCGACACCCGACACCGCGAAGGACACCGGACACGTCCTGGACGGCGGTGTGGTGCGCGGCCCTGTCACCCCCTCCACCCACCGACCGTCGTCGAACGCCCCCGCATCTCCGGCCGGCACCGCTCCCGGACGACGCTGGTACCGCCGCAAGCGCACCCTCGTCGCCGCCGCCTGCGCCGTACTGGCCGCGGTGGGCAGCCTGTCCGCCCTGCCCGACTCCGGAAAGCGCTCGGCCTCCCAGGATGTCCAGGCCACGGGCGAGCCGACGACCGGCGGCGCCGCGACCGGCCCGCAGCGCGGCCAGTCGAAGTCCCCTTCGTCCCCCGCCTCCGGCTCACCCTCCAAGAACCCTTCCACCGGCCCGGACACCAAGGACGGTGAGCACGGCTCAGAGACCAAGCCCTCCTCCCGCGGTTCCAAGGACGGCGGGCCAGCCTCGAACGCACCCGGCGCGGGCGCGGCCGGCCCGCCGCTCGTCTGGACCCTCGACTCCCATGTGTGGGAGGGCGGTTGCGGGCACGACTACGTCATCGGCAAGCCACCGGCACGGGTCCCGCCGCCGCCCGCCGCGCAGGACGCCCCCGCCTGGGCGGCCGCGCAGGGAGCCGTGCACGGCGGGAAAACGCGGGTGGAGGTGTCCGTCCAGGGCAAGTCCGAGGCGGCGGTCGTGCTGACCGCGCTGCGGGTCCGTGTCGCCGGCCGCTCCAAGCCGGTGGCGGGCAACGCGTACGGCATGGACCAGGGCTGCGGTGGCGCGCTGACGCCCCGCTACTTCGACGTGGACCTCGACAAGGACCGGCCCATCGCCCGCGCGGTCGCCGGGAACGACGCGGGCACCCCGATCCCGGCCGTGCGCCTGCCCTACCGGGTCTCCTCCAAGGAGCCGGAGGTACTGCTGGTCACCGCCCGCACCGGCACCTGCGACTGCCGCTGGTATCTGGAGCTGGACTGGTCCTCCCAGGGCCGCACCGGCACCGTCCGCATCGACGACCACGGCCGCCCCTTCCGCACATCCGCCATCACCGGCCTCCCCCACTACGAGTACGACACCCTGAACCGCCGCTGGCGTCTGCGTGAGGACTCCTAAGGCCTTTCGTTTGGATCAGCCTGCGGGAATCGCCGGCGCCTTGTCAGCACCGGTGAGCGGGACGACAGGCCCTAAGGCCGAGGCACGTTGCGCAAATTGGAGCGGGCCATCTGGAGCATGCGGCCTACTCCGCCGTCGAGGACGATCTTGGAGGCGGAGAGGGCGAAGCCCGTGACCATTTCGCGGCTGATCTTGGGTGGGATGGACAGGGCGTTGGGGTCGGTGACGATGTCGACGAGGGCGGGGCCCTTGTGCTTGAACGCGGATTTCAGGGCCCCGGCGAGGTCCTTGGGCTTCTCCACCCGGAGGCCGAAGGCGCCGCAGGCCCGGGCGACGGCGGCGAAGTCCGGGTTCCTGTTTGCGGTGCCGTGGGACGGCAGCCCGGCGACCAGCATCTCCAGCTCGACCATGCTGAGGGAGGAGTTGTTGAAGAGGATCACCTTCACCGGCAGGTCGTGCTGGACGAGGGTGAGGAAGTCGCCCATGAGCATGGCGAATCCGCCGTCGCCGGACATCGACACCACCTGACGGCTCCGGTCGGTGAACTGCGCCCCGATCGCCATGGGCAGCGCGTTCGCCATCGAGCCGTGGGAGAAGGAACCGATCACCCGGCGGCGGCCGTTGGGCGAGATGTAGCGGGCTGCCCAGACGTTGCACATGCCGGTGTCGACGGTGAAGACGGCGTCGTCGTCGGCGAGTTCGTCGAGGACGTAGGCCGCGTACTCGGGGTGGATCGGCACATGCTTCTCCACCTTGCGCGTGTAGGCCTTCACCACCCCCTCCAGCGCCTCCGCGTGCTTCTTGAGCATCCGGTCGAGGAAACGCCGGTCGTCCTTGACGCGGACCCGGGGGATCAGACAGCGCAGCGTCTCCCGTACGTCGCCCCACACCGCGAGGTCCAGGCGTGAGCGGCGGCCCAGGTTCTCGGGCCGGATGTCGACCTGGACGATCGGGATGTCGTCGGGGAGGAAGGCGTTGTAGGGGAAGTCGGTGCCGAGGAGGATCAGCAGGTCGCACTCGTGGGTGGCCTCGTAGGCGGCGCCGTATCCGAGCAGACCGCTCATTCCGACGTCGAAGGGATTGTTGTACTGGATCCACTCCTTGCCTCTGAGGGCGTGGCCCACGGGGGACTTGATGCGCTGGGCGAGTTCCATGACCTCGGCGTGTGCGCCCTTGGTGCCGCTGCCGCAGAAGAGGGTGACCTTCTCGGCCGCGTCGATCATGTCGACCAGCCGGTCGATCTCGGCGTCGCCGGGGCGGACGGTCGGCCGGCCGGGGACGAGGGCGGACGCCGCGACCTGCTCCGGTGCGGGCTGGTCGGCGATGTCGCCGGGCATGGAGACGACGGCGACGCCGGAGCGGCCGATGGCGTGCTGGATGGCGGTCTGCAGCAGACGGGGCATCTGCCGCGGGCTGGAGATCAGCTCGCAGTACTGGCTGCACTCCCGGAACAGCTGGTCGGGGTGGGTCTCCTGGAAGTAGCCGAGCCCGATCTCGCTGGACGGGATGTGGGAGGCCAGGGCGAGGACCGGCACCATGGAACGGTTGGCGTCGTACAGGCCGTTGATGAGGTGCAGATTGCCCGGCCCGCAGGAGCCCGCGCAGGCGGCGAGCCGCCCGGTGATCTGCGCCTCCGCGCCGGCGGCGAAGGCGGCGGTCTCCTCGTGCCGGACGTGGATCCAGTCGATGGCGGGGTTGCGGCGAACGGCGTCGACGACGGGGTTGAGGCTGTCGCCGACCACGCCGTACAGGCGTTTGACGCCCGCGCGGGTGAGGATGTCGACGAACTGTTCCGCGACGTTCTGTTTGGCCATGGAATCCATGAATTCACATGGCGGACGCTCACGCCTCCCAGACGGCCACAGCCGTACGGTCGTCGGCGTAACCCTTGACCCGCACCTGGGTGTCGGCCAGGAACGCGGCGAGCCCGGGCGGTTCGGGACGGGACCACCGGCCGGCCAGGTGGGCGCGCAGTTCCTCCTCGCCGCGCAGGGGTTCGGCGAACCCGGGGCCGCACATCAGCAGGGTGTCACCCGGGCGGGCTATCGAGGTGCGGAAGCGGAAGGGCTCCCGCGGTGGTTCGGGGGCCGGTTCGTAGGACGGGCCCGGGGGTGTCGGGATGCCGAGGTCCATGGTGAGACGGTCGCCCTCGGCGGTCTCGGAGGGCGGCGAGCCGAAACCGGCCACGGGCTCGCCCTTGACCTCGCTGACCTGCGGTTCGATGTCCTGCCAGATCCCGTCCCGGAGCCGGAACAGCCCGCCGGGCCCGACGCCGAAGAAGACCCGGGTGCGGCAGTCGGGGTCGGCGGGCAGGAGCAGGCAGCGCAGGGTCGCCGCGTACTCCTCCGGTTCGAGCCCCTGTTCGGCGGCGCCGGCGCGGAGCCGGCCGAGGCTGCGGTCGGTGAGCCGTTGCAGCCCGGACTTCAGGTCGCCGCGCCGGGCGGCTCTTATGTCCTCGACGAGCCGGGGGTGACTGCGGCCCACGGCCCTGCCGATCCACCGGCAGGCCTCGGCGGCTGCGCGATGCGCGAGCGGCGCGGTCCGGGCACCGGTCGCGACGGCGACGAGCAGCAGCGCGTGCTCGCCGTTGCCGTAACGGGCGGTGAGCAGGGCGTCCCGGCGCTGCTCCCCCCGGTACCGGGCGGAATCCCCGCGCACGGAAGCCGCCCGTAAGGTGCAGGCCCCGTACCGGGCGCCGTCCAGAACGGTGTCCGGTACGAGATCGTCCAGCCGCTCGGGATCGGCGGCGGGCAGCGCGGTGGGCTCGGGGTCGTAGGTGGGCGGCCGGGAACCGACGTAGGCGCGGGCGGGGGGTGGCGCCGGCGCCGCGCCTGGGGGCTGGGCGTCGTGGGGGTCGGTGCGCGGGTCGGGGTCGGTACGAGGGGACGTTCGGGGGTCGGTGTCGGTACGAGGGGGCGTTCGGGGGTCGGTGCCGGGTTCGGTGCCGGAGGGGGCAGGGTGGGGTGAGGGCTGCGGTGCCTCGGTGGGCGGTGACGGGGGCGGCGCCTGGACGGGCGGGGCGTCGGTCGTGTCGGCCGGATCGACGGGTTCGGTCGTGTCGGCCGCGTCAGCCGTCTCGGCCGTGTCGTGGGGCAACGCCTGGGCCTGCTCACCGGCTGACGAAGCATCGCGGGGCGGGCCGTCGGACGGAGCGTCCGGCGGGGTGGAACCCGGTGGTGCGTCGGCCGGTGCTGCCGGGGGCGCCGGGTCGGAAAAGCCGGAGGAGGGAGGCGCAGGGGGCGCGGAGGTGAGAGGGACGGTGGGGTGGGTGGTGGTGGAGGTGGAGGACGGGGGTTCCCAGGGGGTGCGCGGCGGGGGCAGCGGTGGCGTGCCCTGCGGAGGCGACGGGGCCGCGTCCTGCGGGGGCGGGGGGCCGTTCAGGGTCACCCTCGCCGAGGCGAAGCGGTCGTCCAGGGAGTCGGGGGCCGGTGTGGCGCCCGTGTCGCCCGTGGAGTCGTCGTACAGCTGCGCCCACCAGTCGTCCTCGGGGCCGGTGGGCCTTCCCCCCTGCTGGCTCATGCCCCCAATTGTCCACCGCACAGCCCTGATGAAAACGGGGCATCCGGAAAATCCCCGTCCCTCCCCCGGCCAGGGACCACACGTCGGGTGACGGCCGGTACAGCTGTTCGGCGCGGTTCTGCGCCGCCCCTCACCCTCCTGCACCCTGGACAGATGGGAGCGTGGGAACTCCTGCTGGCCGGACTGGTGATCCTTTTCGGTCTGTGCGGAGTGCTGCTGCCCGGAGTGCCGGGGTCGTGGCTGGTCTGGGCGGCGGTCATGTGGTGGGCGCTGAAGGACCCGCGGCCGGTCGCCTGGTGGGTGCTGGTGGGCGCGACGGCGGTCCTGCTGCTCTCCCAGGTGATCCGCTGGGCGCTGCCGCCCCGGCACCTGCAGCCCACCGGCGACGACGCCCGGATGATGACGTTCGCGGGGGTCGGCTCACTGGCCGGGTTCGTGCTGCTGCCGGTGGTGGGCGCGATCCCGGGGTTCCTCGCCGGTATCTACCTCTGCGAGCGGATCCGTCTGGGCCGCCACGGCGAGGCGGTGGCGTCGCTGCGCACCACGATGCGGGCGGGCGGCTGGAGCGTGCTGACGGAGCTGTTCACCTGCCAGCTGATCACCGCGGCCTGGCTGGGCGCGGTCTTCTGGGGCTGACGGCGGTGAGGCGGTAGCGGGGGCGGGGGCGGGGATCCGCTCTCAGACCGCCCCCTGCAGCACCCCCTCGTGCGTCAGCAGCCGCACCTTGTTCTCCAGGCCGCCCGCGTACCCGGTGAGGGAGCCGTCGGCGCCGATCACGCGATGGCAGGGGCGGACGATCAGCAGCGGGTTCGCCCCGATCGCACCGCCGACCGCCCGCACCGCGGCCCTCGGGGCGCCGACCCGCGCCGCGATCTCGCCGTAGGAGGTGGTGGCCCCGTAGGGGATGGCGTCGAGGGCGGCCCAGACCTTCTCCCGGAAGGGCGTACCGGTGGTGCGCAGCGGCAGCCGGAACTCCTTCAGGTCGCCGGCGAAGTAGGCGCCGAGCTGCTCCTCGGCCTCGCGGAAGGGGCCGGAGTCCAGCCGCCCGCCGGGCGGGACGGCCGGGGCGTTCCTCTGCCCGGGCAGGGAGAGCGAGGTCAGCTCGCCGTCGGGGCCGGCGGTGAGGAGAAGCGGCCCGAGGGGGCTGTCGAGGGTCGTCCAGTAGGTGCTCATCAGTGCTCCGGTTCGGTGGTCACGAGGTCGGTGGTCACGAGGTCGGTGGCAGCGAGGTCAGTGGTCACGAGGTCGGTGGCAGCGAGGTCAGTGGTCACGAGGTCGGTGGTCACGAGGTCGGTGGTCGCGAGGTCAGTAGTCACGAGGTCGGCGGTCGCGAGGTCAGTAGTCACGAGGTCGGCGGTCGCGAGGTCAGTAGTCACGAGGTCGGTGGTCGCGAGGTCGGCGGTCGCGAGGTCAGTGGTCACGAGGTCGGTGGTCGCGAGGTCAGTGGTCACGAGGTCAGTGGTCACGAGGTCAGTGGTCACGAGGTCAGTGGTCGCGAGGTCGGTGGTCGCGTGTTCGGTGGCCCTGCGATCGGCCGCCGCGGGCTCGGTGGCTGCGGGCTCGGCTGCCGCGCGCAGGTGGCAGAAGGCGTAGGAGCGCCAGGGGCGCCAGCGGTCGGGGACGTCGGGGGCGTCCCGGCCGGGGGGCGCCACATCGGGGTCGCCGAGGGCGCGCATGCGGATCTCGGCGATGGTGGGGCCGTCCATGCCGGGCAGGGCGCGCAGGGCGGCCTCGGCGGCATCCCGGTCGGCGCCCGGGTCGAGGCGCAGGGTGCCGTCGGCGAGGGCGGCGGTGAGCGCGCCCAGGGGGCCGTCCGGTTCCGCGCCGGCCAGGACGGCGGGCTCGGGGAACAGGTGGGTGAGGCCGCCGCAGGGGGCGTCCAGCGCCTTGCCGTACCGCTGGACCAGCCGTGCGGCCTCCTCGCGGCCCACCAGCGCCCGTACGGCCAGTTCCTCCGGGTCGGCGGCACCGGGTGAGCGCAGGCCGGGCCGGGCGGCGACCAGCGGGGCGAGGTCGGGGTCGGCGCCGAGGCGTTCGTCGACGGCGTACGGGTCGGCGTCCAGGTCGAACAGGCGGCGCAGGCGCTGCACGGCCGTGGTGAGGTCGCGCGGGTCCGTGAGGTGGATGCGGGCCTCGAGCCAGCCGCCGGGCCGGGAGCCGGACGGTGCACGTCCCTTCCGGCCCGCCTCGCCGGGCTCCTCGACTGCGGCGATGCCGGTGCCGTAGGGCAGGCGCAGCGTACGCCGGTAGGTGCGGGCACCCCGCTGGCCGCTCACCTCCTCGACGCCGGGTACGGCCTCCCGTTCCAGCAGGTCGAAGACGGGACCGGCGCGGTAGGGGCCGCGGTGGGCGAGGCGCAGCGGAACACCGGCGTCGGGAGCCGCCCGGCGCGTCGTGCGGCCGGGGCTTCTGGGCGCGGCGGCGCGCAGTTCGCTGGGCGTGGCCGCGTAGACGGCCCGGATGGTGTCGTTGAACTGCCGCACGCTGGCGAATCCGGCGGCGAAGGCGATCTCGGTGATCGGCAGGCCGGTGGTCTGCAGCAGGACCCGCGCGGTGTGCGCGCGCTGCGCCCGTGCCAGCGCGACCGGCCCCGCGCCCAGCTCGGCAGTGAGCTGCCGCTGCACCTGGCGGGGGCTGTAGCCGAGCCGCGCGGCGAGTCCGGCGACGCCCTCGCGGTCCACCACGCCGTCGGCGATCAGCCGCATGGCGCGGCCGACGACGTCGGCGCGCACGTTCCACTCGGGGGACCCGGGCACGGCGTCCGGCCGGCACCGCCGGCAGGCCCGGAATCCGGCGCTCTGCGCGGCGGCGGCGGTCGGGAAGAAGCGCACATTGCGCCGTCGCGGGGTGACCGCGGGGCAGCTGGGCCGGCAGTAGATGCCGGTCGTCTCGACGGCGAAGAAGAACACGCCGTCGAAACGCCCGTCGCGGCTGCGTACCGCCTCGTACCTGCTGGTTTCGTCCGTCACAGGGTCCAGTCTCCGCCATGCGGGAGCCCGCGGCTGGCGGAAATCGGACATGGACGTCGCTCTCCGTCTCCCCGTCCGGGCGGCGCCGACGGTGAACGCAGGCCGGTGGACGACCGGCTATCGCCAGTGACCACCCCGCTTGAACTCCATCGCCGCCCTGGCCTGCGCGCCCTTGCGCTTCCAGTCCTTGCGGATCTCCGCCCGGAGCCGGGCGTCGGACTGGGCGACGATGCGCTGGTTCTCGCGGAGCAGCTTGCGGTAGCTCTCCAGGCGGCGGTGCGGCAGCTCGCCCTCGGCGATGGCCTCCTGGACGGCGCAGCCCGGCTCGCTCTCGTGGGCGCAGTCGTGGAAGCGGCAGCCCTCGGCGAGCTCCTCGATCTCGGCGAACACCTGGCCGACGCCGGTGGTGGCGTCGTACAGACCCACGCCGCGCAGTCCCGGTGTGTCGATGAGGACGCCGCCGCCGGGCAGAACGAGAAGGTTGCGGGTGGTCGTGGTGTGCCGGCCCTTGCCGTCCACGTCACGGACGGCCCGGACGTCCATGACCTCCTCGCCGAGCAGCGCGTTGGCGAGGGTGGACTTGCCCGCGCCGGACTGGCCGAGCAGCACGGAGGTGCCGCCGGCGGCGACCGCGGCGAGGACGTCGAGCCCCTCCCCGGTCTGGGCGCTGACGGCGAACACGGGCACGCCGGGCGCGCTGGTCTCGACGTCCTGCACCAGATGGGACCGGGTGACCGGGTCCGGCACCAGGTCGGCCTTGGTGAGGACGACCACCGGCTGCGCCCCGGACTCCCAGGAGTCCGCCGCGTTATGCAGCAGTGCCTCACCGTTCGAGCTGGACATGGCCAGAGCCAGGAACCGCTCGATCCGCGCGAGGTCGAGTTCGACCGCGAGCGACACACAGATGACGACGTGATCGATGTTAGTGGCCAGCACCTGGCCCTCGGAACGCTTCGACGACGTCGACCGTACGAAGGCGGTGCGGCGCGGCAGCAGCGTCCGCACGTACAGCGGATCGCTGCCTTCGGGATCGACGGCGACCCAGTCCCCCGTGCACACGACCTTCATCGGGTCACGCGGGACGACGAACTCGGTGTCGGCCCGGACAGTGCCGACGGGGGTGACAACGTCGCACTGGCCGCGGTCGACGCGTACGACGCGGCCGGGCAGGAGACCCTGCTCGGCGTAGGGAGCGAACTCGGCTTCCCATCCCTCGTCCCAGCCATAGGTGGCGAGAGGGTGCGACGAAACCGAAGAAGAAGAGAAAGACAAGGGGTGACCCTTCACACGGGTGGCCCCGGCACCGCGCCCACTGGCGCGGGAGAAGAGTGAGGTCAGCCGGAAACCACGAAGGTGGACTGAATGAACTTCCGGATGCGGGCAACGCCCATCGCAACGACAGCCATCGGTCACACCTCCCAGGTCACACGCAACGAACGGCGGCGGCACGAAGCAGCCACAGGAACGAACCCGACCCTAGCCACCTGGCCAGACGATGCGCCAGCGGTTTTTCAGCGCAACGCCTCGTCGTGGCGAGGTCGCGCCGCCCACAGTCGACGCGCACCACACGGCGGGGCAAGGGACCACGCTCGCCATAGGGAGTGAACGCGGCGGCCAAGTGAAGATCCCTGCTGCAAGCGCTGAGGGCAGCGGAACTGAATCTGTGAGACGAAGGGTGATGACCCTTCGCACGGGTGGCCCCGGACACCGCGCGCCCGGACGCAACGACGCCACTCCTCATCCGTACGACAGAGGTCTCCCGCCTCTGCCACTCAGCCCTAAGCACCTCTCCGTGCAGCAGCGATATCCTGACGAACCTGCCATCAGACCTGTATCTCAGGGGAGTTACTCTTGCCGCAGCTCGCCGTCGCGAACACCCTCTGGGCCGAGTACGAGCAGCTGGACAAGCCTGTGCGGGCCGGCGTCCGCAAGGCGATGGCTAAGTTCCAGACGCTGACCACGGTGGAACTGAGAGGGCGTTAAGTCCCATCTCTCTGGGTTCGTGATCGCTCGTTCGTGTGATTGGT
>NZ_BAAAIZ010000029.1:0-1429 GCF_039526425.1 Streptomyces thermospinosisporus | reverse complement strand
CCGAACCCCGTGCACACCAGCCCACCTGACGTGCAGTTTTCACGATGCACACTGCTCAATGGGTCGTCGTCCTGGACGACTGGATCGACGGCGTCACCGGCACCCCCGACGAAGTCCTCGCCGAGCTGCGGCAGGGTATGCGCGGCATGGAGATGGGCGGCGACTCCACCTCCGGCGGCCACGAGGGCCACGACATGGGGGGCATGGACATGGGGGAGGACTCCGCGCCCCCGTCCGCCTCGCCCTCCTCCGGCGGGATGTCGATGAAGTTCATGCTCATGGGCGCCGAGAGCGAGCTGCTCGGCGGCGACGCCGGCGATGTGAAGTACCCGTACCACCTGGTCAACGGCCAGGTCCCCGCCGACCCCGCCGTCTACCAGGGCAAGCCCGGCACGCGGGTCCGGCTGCGCATCATCAACGCGGGAGGCGACACCGCGTACCGAGTGGCGCTGGACGGCCACAAGCTGACCATCACCCACACCGACGGCTTCCCCGTCGAGCACCAGCAGGTCGACGCCCTGTTGATCGGGATGGGGGAGCGGTACGACCTCCTGGTCACCCTCGGTGACGGCGTCTTCCCGCTCGTTGCGCTGGCCGAGGGCAAGGACGCCACCGGCATGGCGCTGGTCCGTACGGGATCCGGCACTGCGCCGAAGGCGACCGTCCGCCCGGAGGAGCTGAACGGCAGGATCCTGACGGCGTCCCAGCTGCGCGCGAACGACGACGTCCGTCTGCCGTCCAAGAAGGTGGACCGGGTACACCGCGTCGAGCTGACCGGCGGCATGGACAAGTACAACTGGGCTATCAACGGCAAGGCGTACGACATGGACGACCCGACCGCGCATCCGCTCACGATCGAAGAAGGGCAGCGGGTCCGGCTGGACTTCGTCAACACCACGGAGATGTGGCACCCGATGCACCTGCACGGCCACACCTACCAGCTCGGGGACAACGGCCCGCGCAAGGACACATCGATCGTGCTGCCGAAGAAGAAGCTGTCAGTCATCTTCGACGCCGACAACCCCGGGCAGTGGATGCTGCACTGCCACAATGCGTACCACGGAGAGGTCGGCATGATGACGCTGGTCGCGTACCAGAGCTGACCGCCACCGCTGTGCTTGGTCCGGGGCCGGTTCTGTCCGGCTGGCCCCGGCGCCGGGAAGTGACGGTGGGCGACAGCATGAACGCTCTCGTCTCCGCCCGAACTCGTGCGCTTGCGCTCGTAGACTCTGGGCGCATGGCCGCTGATAGCCCCGCCCACCTCGTCTCCCTGCTCACCAGGCAGCAGCCTCAGGAGATCCTCGGCACACCGGAGAGCGAGTGGGTCGACTTCAAGAGCGTCGGCCCCAAAGGGCCGTACGACCTTTCCACTGAGAGGGCGTTAAGTCCCATCTCTCTGGGTTCGTGATCGCTCGTTCGTGTGATTGGT
>NZ_BAAAIZ010000028.1:58790-76623 GCF_039526425.1 Streptomyces thermospinosisporus | reverse complement strand
GTCACTGACCGCCTACGATCACTGACCGCAACGACACCCCTTGGACTCATTCATCTAGGCGTGCCCCGACGATCACGGCAACACCGTTCTCCGTCACCCGCCGGCGGCCTCCGTCCCCTCCAGCGGCGCGATCCGCGGCCACGGACGGCGGTCCTGGAGCTGCTGCGCCAGATCCAGCAGTTCGCCCTCCGAGCCCGGGCGGCCCACCAGCTGCACGGAGCAGGGAGCACCGGAGGGCAGGGTGCCGAAGGGCACGGCCATCGCGGGCCAGCCGGTCAGGTTCCACGGCGGAGTCAGCGGCGAGTAGGCCGAGTTGGCGAGCACATTGCGCAGCCAGCCCCGCTGGTGCCAGGGCGCGGCCTGCGGGGAGCGGCGGGCGAGTGCGGGGGTGAGCAGGACGTCGTACTCGCCGAAGAACGGCTCCAGCCGGCCGCGCAGCCTCTCCCGCGCGGCACCGCCGGCCACCGAGTGCTCGCAGCGGCGCCCTATCGCGGCGTGCACCCGGGTGCGGCGGGTGAGGAAACGGCGGTCCAGCCCCCGGGCGTCCACGGCCGTCCCGGCCGTCCAGTGGGCCAGCGCGGTCACGCCCAGCGACGCCGGGTAGGGCGGGTCGGCGCGCCGCACCTGGTGGCCCGCCTTCATCAGCACCTCCGCCGCCTCCCGTGCCGCCGTCGCATACGGCCTGGAGACGGCGACCCCGGCCAGCGGGCTGCGCAGCGACACCGCTATCCGGCGGGCGGCGGGCTCCTCCCGCCGGGCCGGCTCCTGTCCGGCGAGGACCGTGAACATCAGCCGGGCGTCCTCGACCGTGGTGGCCAGCGGCCCGTTCTCGGACATGCCGAACCAGTCGCCCTCGCTGATCCCGGCCGGTATCACGCCGTGCCCCGGCTTGATGGTCACCAGACCGCAGTTGGCCGCCGGTATCCGCAGCGAGCCCATGCCGTCGTTGCCGAGGGCGACCGGCACCATCCCGGCGGCCACCGCGGCCGCGCTGCCGCCCGAGGACCCGCCCGCGCTGCGCCGGGGGTCCCACGGATTGCGTGCGGTGCCGTGCACGCCCTCCGTGGTGCCGAAGACGCACAGCTCCGGCACATTGGTCAGGCCCACCACGACGGCGCCCGCCGCCCGCAGCCGGGCCACCGTCTCGTGGTCGCGGCCGGCGGGCGTGTCCGGGGTCGCCGCCGAGCCGTTGCGGACGCTCTCGCCGCGCACGGCGAGGTTGTCCTTGACCGCCACGGGCACGCCGGCCAGGGGCAGTTCGGCCAGGTCGCCGCGGGCCGCCACCTCGTCCGCCTCGGCGAGCGCCGCCTCGGCCCGCACCGTGCGGAACGCCCCGATGCGCCCGTCCAGCCGGTCGATCCGCGCGAGGTGCTCGGCGACCACCTCGCGCGGGGTGACCCGCTTCTCCCGTACGGCGGCGGCGATCTCGACGGCGGTACGGCCGGCCCAACTGGTCAACGTCGGCTCCTCGGAGGGCGATTGCGCAAGGCGAGCAGGGCGTGGTGGTGCACAAGGCGAGCTGGGCGCACTCGTGCACAGGGTCAACAGGACGTACTGGCGAGTACGCAGGGAGAACTCTGCCTCGCGGAATGCCCTCGCGTCGAGACCCGGTCCGGACGGTGGCGGGCGCCGGTCAGCGCAGGTGCCGCTCGAAGTACCGCATCGTGACGTCCATCGACTCCCGCCAGCGCGGACCGAAGGTGTGGCCCTCGCCCCGGTAGGTGCGCAGTTCGACGTCCGCGCCCGCCTTCTCGAAGGCCGCGACGGCCTCGTGGGTCCAGCGCAGCGGGCAGGTGTCGTCGGCGGTGCCGTGATGGATCAGCAGCGGCTCGGTGACCCGGTCGGCATGGGTGAGCGGGGAGACCTGGCGCCAGAACTCCGGGTTGCTCCCGGGGGTTCCGTGCGCGGCCTCGATCCGGTCCACCAGCGGGTCGTCGTCGGGCCGCTGGAAGTGGTCGATGTTCTCCTCGGGGTGTGCGCTGACCGGGGCGTAGGCGACGGCCGCGTCGAACAGGCCGGGCGCCACCACCAGCGTGTTGTAGACGACCCCGCCGCCCATCGAGCGGCCCAGCAGCCCCAACCGGTCCGTGTCCATCTCCGGGCGGCCGGCCTCGCGCAGCGCGAGGGCCGCGCCGATCACATCCTCGGTGTAGCCGAGGCGGAGGTTGACGTCGTTGTCCGGATCGTCGTCGGAGCGGGCGTGGTTGCGGTAGTCGACGTGCAGCACGACATAACCGCTGCGGGCCAGCAGGTCGTGCTCGCGGGGCATGCCCTGACCGGTGACGTACACGTCCGGGTCGATGTAGCCGTGCGCCAGCACCAGCGCCGGGAACGGGCCCTCGCCCCGGGGGATGTTCATCACGCCGGAGATGGTCAGCCCGTTCGCCTCGTAGGTCACGGCGTACCGGGTGTAGGCGGAGGTGCGCGCCAGGACCCGGCCCAGGCGCAGGTCGGAGCCGGTGTGCTCGCGCGCCATCAGGGCGGGCAGCGACACCGGGCCGACCGGTGAGGGCGCGGGGGAGGAGCGCGTGGCCGGTGCGGTGGGGGTGGCGGCCGCCGTGGTGCGTTCGGGCGCGGCCTCCTCCGCGCCGCCGGTGCAGCCGGCCGTCAGGGCCAGCAGCAGCGCGGCGACGGCGCAGACCGGACCACGGGGCCGCATGGCGCCCATTATCCCGCCGGAGCCGCCGGCGGGCAGTGCGCGGGCGGCTCAGGACTCGCGGGCCGGTCCGGTGCCGTCCCGTCCGATCAGGCGGGGCACCGGGACCCGCACGGTGCGGTCCGGGCCGCCGTCCAGCAGGACGGTCAGCTCCCGGGCCGCCATGCGGCCGAACTCGGCGCTGTCGCGGGACAGCGCGGACAGCCAGGGCTTGACCAGGCGGCACAGCGCCGAGTCCTCCCAGGCGACGACCGACACGTCCTCCGGTACCGAGAAGCCGAGTTCGGCCGCGGTGGCGACACCGGCGACGGCCATCACGTCGTTGTCGTAGACAGGGCGGTCGGGGGCCGCTGCCGCAGTGCGCGGGCTGCACCAGGTGTTCTCAGGGGCGCTAGGCAGTCGGATGTCAGCCGGCGACTGGACCCGCATGAGGTCGCACGCGGCACGGTTCGACAAGAGAGACGGCCTGCACAGACGCACGAGTGGTGCGCCCGATTGCGGCTGGTGATCCACTACCCTCCCACCCCGTGCCGAGGCTCCCTCGGCTTCGACTTCGCCGACGCCTGGCACGGCGGGAGCAGCCTGCTCGTCGACGGCGGACTCGACGCGCCGGTCACCGTGGACCTGTATACGACGCGGCTGCCGCTCACCACCGGGACGGTTGTCGAGTTCATCCACCGGACGGATGCTGGGCGCGTGGACGCGGAGCGGGCCATGGCCATCACCGACCCGGCAGGGCCTGGCGAGTCATGGCCGTACACCTATCCACCAGTCCCGGCGGCCGTGCCGGTGAGCGGAGCCGGCGGCTGGCTCAGGGCGACCATCCCGCTCACCGGACGGTCCGGCAGCCTGTGCGCGAGCAGCATCCCGCTCACCGCGGCCGGGCCCGGTGCGCTGGTGGCTCGGGCAGTTCGCAGGGCGCTCCCACCCTGCACCGCGTCCTGCCGGACGGCACCCGCCGCTTCCTCGGCGGCACCTGCCGGCACGCCTGGTTCGCCGGGGGCCTCGGACCCGGACGGGGCGAGCGATCCGCACGGTTCGAACTGCGTGCGGTGGGGGAGCTGTACACCTCGTCGGAACCCGTCACCGTGACCCACACCTGGTAACCACCCGCACCCACCCACGGAGCATCCCGCATGCATGACGACCGCACCCTGGTGGAGGCCCGCCTCAAGCGCGTCCTCGACGAGCGCATCCGCCCCGCCGTGTACCCGGAGTCCGTACCGCTCGACGTGGCGGTCTGGCACGCTCCCGGAGAACCCGTCCCCGTCGCCGAGGGCCTCGCCGCCGAGCCGGAGCCCATCGCGGTGGGCGCCCGCTGGGGCGCTCCCTGGGGCACCAGCTGGTTCCGGGTCACCGGCACCGTCCCCCAGGAATGGGCCGGGAAGACCGTCGAGGCCATCCTCGACCTCGGCTTCGACGAGAACATGCCCGGATTCCAGTGCGAGGGACTGGTCTACCGGCCCGACGGCACCCCGGTGAAGGGCCTCAACCCGCGCAACCAGTGGGTGCGCATCGGCTCACCCGCCGAGGGCGGCGAGGAGGTGCGCCTGCACATCGAGGCCGCCTCCAACCCCGTCATCATGGACTACCACCCCTTCGTGCCGACCCCGCTCGGCGACAAGGACACCGCGGGCAGCGAACCGCAGTACACCCTCGCCCGGATGGACCTCGCCGTCCTGGACGAGACCGTGTGGCAGCTGGTGATCGACCTGGAGGTGCTCGGCGAGCTGATGGCCGAGCTGCCGGTGGACTCGCCGCGCCGCTGGGAGATCCTGCGGGCCGTGGACCGGGCCCTGGACCTGGTCGACCTCCAGGACGTCAACGCCACCGCGGAACGCGCCCGTTCCTGCCTCACCGAGGTGCTCTCCGCGCCCGCCGTGCCCTCCGCGCACCGCATCAGCGCCGTCGGCCATGCGCACATCGACTCGGCGTGGCTGTGGCCGCTGCGCGAGACCGTGCGCAAGGTGGCCCGGACCACCGCCAACATGACCGCGCTCCTCGACGACGAGCCGGAGTTCGTCTTCGCCATGTCGCAGGCCCAGCAGTGGGCCTGGGTGAAGGAGCACCGCCCCGAGGTGTGGGCCCGGGTGAAGAAGGCGGTGGCCGGCGGGCGGTTCGTGCCGGCCGGCGGGATGTGGGTGGAGTCGGACACCAACATGCCCGGATCCGAGGCGATGGCACGGCAGTTCGTGCACGGCAAGCGGTTCTTCCTCGACGAGTTCGGCATCGAGAACGACGAGGCCTGGCTGCCGGACACCTTCGGCTTCGCCGCCGGGCTCCCGCAGATCATCAAGGCGGCCGGGTCCAAGTACCTGCTCACCCAGAAGATCTCCTGGTCGCAGACGAACAAGTTCCCGCACCACACCTTCCAGTGGGAGGGCGTCGACGGCACCCGGATCTTCACCCACTTCCCGCCCGTCGACACCTACAACTGCTCCATGAAGGGCAGTGAGATCGCCCACGCCGTCCGCAACTTCAAGGACAAGGGCGCCGCCCGGCACTCCCTGGCGCCCACCGGCTGGGGTGACGGAGGCGGCGGCACCACCCGGGAGATGGTCGCCAAGGCGGCCCGGCTGCGGAATCTCGAGGGCTCGGCGACCGTCACCTGGGAGACCCCGTCCGAGTTCTTCGCCAAGGCCGCTGCCGAGTACCCCGAACCGCCCGTCTGGGCCGGCGAGCTGTACCTGGAACTGCACCGGGGCACCCTCACCAGCCAGGCCAGGACCAAGCAGGGCAACCGGCGCAGCGAGCACCTGCTGCGCGAGGCCGAGCTGTGGGCCGCCACCGCGGCCGTCCGCACCGGGTCCCCCTACCCGTACGAGGAGCTGGACCGGATCTGGAAGACGGTGCTGCTGCACCAGTTCCACGACATCCTGCCCGGCTCGTCCATCGCCTGGGTGCACCGCGAGGCCCGCGCCACCTACGAGCGGGTCGCCGCCGAGCTGAACGGCATCATCGACGCCGCCCAGCGCGCCCTGGCCGGCGAGGGCGACGTCCCGCTGGTCTTCAACGCCGCCCCGCACCCCCGCGCGGGCGTCCCGGCCGGCGGCGCCGCAGCCGCGGGCGAGGACCGGCCCGCCGAGCCCGTGGCGCGCCCCGGCGGCGGGTACGTCCTGGACAACGGGCTGGTGCGCATCGCGATCGACGAGCGGGGCCTGGTCGTCTCCGCCCGGGACCTCGAGGCCGACCGCGAGACCATCGCACCGGGCGAGGCCGGCAACCTGCTGCAGCTGCACCCGGACTTCCCGAACATGTGGGACGCCTGGGACGTCGACAAGTTCTACCGCAACACCGTCACCGACCTCACCGACGCCGACGAGATCACCGCCACCCCGGACGGCGTCCGCATCGTGCGGTCCTTCGGCTCCTCCCGGGTCACCCAGCTGCTGTCGCTGGCGCCGGGGGAGCGTCGGCTGGAGGTGGACACGGAGGTCGACTGGCACGAGACGGAGAAGTTCCTCAAACTCGCCTTCCCGCTCGACCTGCACGCCGAACGGTACGCCTCGGAGACGCAGTTCGGGCACTTCCACCGGCCCACCCACACCAACACCTCCTGGGAGGCCGCCAAGTTCGAGGCGTGCAACCACCGCTTCGTCCATCTGGAGGAGCCCGGCTGGGGCGTCGCCGTCGTCAACGACTCGACCTACGGCCACGACGTGACCCGCACCGTCCGTACCGAGGGCGACCGCGGCACGACCACCTCGGTGCGGGTCTCCCTGCTGCGCGCCCCGCGCTTCCCCGACCCCGAGACCGACCAGGGCGTGCACCGCTTCCGGCACGCGCTGGTGGTGGGCGCCGGGATCGGCGACGCGGTGCGCGAGGGCTGGCGGATCAACCTGCCCGAGCGGCGGCTCACCGGCGCCGGTGAGGTCGCTCCGCTGGTGACGGTCGACCGGGAGTCGGTGGTGATCACCGCGGTGAAGCTGGCCGACGACGGCAGCGGCGACGTGGTCGTCCGCTTCCACGAGGCCCACGGCGGCCGGGCCCGCGCCACCCTCACCACGGGCTTCCCGGCCACCGGGGTGCAGGTCACCGATCTGCTGGAGCGGCCGCTCGCGGACACCGAGCCGCCGGTGCCCGACGGCGACCGGATCTCCGTGCGGCTGCGCCCGTTCGAGCTGATGACCCTGCGGCTGAAGCGGGCCTGAACCGCGGCGGGCGGGGGCGCCTCACCTGCCGTGTCCGCGGCGGGCGGGGCGCCTCTCACGTTGCGTCCCGGGCGGGCGCGGGGCGTCTCACGCTGCGACCGAGGCGGGCGCCTCACCGCTGCACCCGCCGGCGCCTCACCCGCTCCGTGCCGTCTCCGTCAGCCGCGTGGGCGGCAGGTACTCCCGCAC
The DNA here is from genome assembly GCF_039526425.1 of Streptomyces thermospinosisporus. Taxonomy (NCBI): domain Bacteria; kingdom Bacillati; phylum Actinomycetota; class Actinomycetes; order Kitasatosporales; family Streptomycetaceae; genus Streptomyces; species Streptomyces thermospinosisporus. Next base: position 69,627 of record NZ_BAAAIZ010000028.1, on the reverse strand, counting down.
GTACGTCCGGTCCCAGCAGGCGCCCGTCTCGCGCAGCTCCCGCCAGGTGGTGTAGCGGTAGCGGAAGAGACGGGCGCGGACGTACCGGGGCGGGGCGTCCGCCGGGAAGGGGGAGCGGCGCAGCAGCTTCAGCGTGTCCCGGTCGTTCTCCAGCAGGCGCTCCACGAACGCCCCGAACCAGGCCCCGGCGTAGGCGGGGGACAGCGCGGCGAACCACATCAGCCAGTCGAGCCGCAGATGGTACGGAGCGAACTGGCGCGGCCAGTGCCGGGGGTCGCCGGGCTTGCCCTTGAACTCGTACTCCCGCCACTCGGAGTCCTCCCGGGGCGGATGGTCCGCGGTGCCCTCCACCACCACCTCGAAGCGGACCCGGCTGACGCTGCCGAACGCGCCGTAGGTGTTGACCAGGTGCAACGGGTCGAAGGAGCGGTTCATCACCTGGCGCCGGGAGATCATGTTGACCACCGGGTGGTAGCTGAGCGCCACCAGCAGCGCCGCCACCGCGAGGACGACGACCACGAACCACAGCGGGGCGTCCGGCGTGTCCGGCGGGTCGGCCGGGAACCGGACCGCGGAGAGCGCCATCGCGATGGTGAGCCAGTTCAGCCAGGCGAAGTTGCCGGAGAGCACCAGCCACAGCTGGGTGACGATCATCACCGAGGCGGCCGCCGTGCTCACCGGGTGCGGGACGAACAGCAGCCATGGCACGACGAGTTGCGTCACATGGTTGGCGGCCACCTCGACCCGGTGCAGCGGCTTCGGCAGATGGTGGAAGAACCAGCTCAGCGGGCCCGGCATCGGCTGGGTCTCGTGGTGGTGGTCCAGGCAGGTCAGCTTCCGCCAGCACTCGTCGCCGCGCATCTTGATCAGTCCCGCGCCGAACTCGACCCTGAACAGGATCCACCACAGCAGGTACAGCACCACGACAGGCGGGGCCACCTCGTCGTTGCCGAGGAACACGGCGAGGAAGCCGACCTCCAGCAGCAGCGACTCCCAGCCGAACGAGTACCAGGTCTGCCCCACGTTGACGATCGACAGATACAGCGCCCACGGCACCAGCCACAGCAGCATCCCGCCCCACAGCGGCAGCAGCGAGTCCGCCCCCGCCAGCAGCGCCGCCGACACCGCGCAGCCCGACCAGGCGACCAGCGCGAAGAAGCGGTCCGAGTAGTGCCAGTGGAACAGACTCGGCGCCCTGCGGAACGGCACCAGCCGCAGATAGCGCGGGACCGGCAGCATGCCGCGCTCGCCGATCAGCGCGCGGAACTGCAGCGCCGCGGTGAGGAAGGCGACCAGGTAGATCGCGGCGAGCGCCCGCTGGAAGACCAGCCGGCTCAGCCAGTAGTCCGGTGCGGTGAACCACTCCACGGCAGCCGTGCTCCTTCCCGCCTGTCCGGAAACCCTCCTGTGACGCTCCGTACACCTCCGGTATACCCCTATCACCGTCGGGCAGCGGAGTGGCCCCGCGTACCCGGCGCACCAGTCGAAGATTCGGGTGAATCCTGGCAAGGTGGGCCCATGGCTGATCGGGGAGCGAGCGCACTGTCACTCCCGGACGACTGGCCGGACCACCCGGATTCGATCCTCGCGCTCAACCAGATGGGCTGCTTCGACTGGCACCTGGACACCGGCCTGATGCAGCTGGACGCCCGCGCCCACGAGATCTTCGACGTGCTCCCCGAGGAGTACGACGACCACCCCGAGTCCCTTGCCCTGCGCGTCCCGCCCGGCGAGGCCGGCCGCCTGGACTCCGCCGTCTCCCAGGCGCTGAAGGACGGCAGCGAGAACTACGGCGCCTACTTCCGCGTCCGCCGCCGCGACGGCTCCCTGCGCTGGACCCACACCCAGGGCTACATCCGCCGGGACGACACCGGGCTGCCGCGCCGCATCCTCGGCGTCATCCGCGACGCCACCGAGGAGCTGCGGGACCACGAGGCCCACCGGCAGCAGGCCGCCCAGGAGGACGCCCGCCGCCAGCAGACCAACGTCGTCCAGCTCACCACCGCCGCCCTGGCCCACGCCCGGACGGTGCAGGAGGTGATGGACGCCATTAAGGACACCCACGGCCTCACCCACCTGGGCGCCACCAGTCTGGTGCTGGGCCTGATCGAGGCCGGCCGGATCCGGCTGATCGCCGAGGGCCCCGAGGGCAGCTATGTGGAGGGCACCCGGATCACCCGCATCGACGAGCCGTACCCGATGAGCGAGTGCGTGCGCACCCTCAGCCCCTGCTACATCGAGTCGCCCGCGGAGTTCGCCGAGCGCTTCCCGGTGCTCTGGCCGCACATCACCGACCTGAACATCACCTCGGCGGCCTACCTGCCGCTCATCGTCCAGGCCCGCCCCATCGGCGCGATGGGCCTGCTCTACAGCGACCGCCACGGCTTCTCCCCGGAGGATCGCAACATCCTCGTCGCCCTGGGCAGCAGCATCGCCCAGAGCCTGCAGCGCGCCATGTTCTACGAGCAGGAGATGGACCTGGCGCAGGGGCTCCAGCAGGCGATGCTGCCCCGCACCATCCCCAGCGTGCGCGGCGCCGACGTCGCCGTCCGCTACCGCGCGGCCAGCATCGGCGGCACCTTCGGCCGGGACATCGGCGGCGACTGGTACGACCTCATCCCGCTGCCCGGCGGGCGGGTCGGCGCGGTCATCGGCGACGTCCAGGGCCACGACACCCACGCCGCCGCCGTCATGGGCCAGCTGCGCATCGTGCTGCGCGCCTACGCCGCCGAAGGTCATCCGCCGGCCACCGTGTTGGCCCGCGCCTCGGGCTTCCTGCACGAGCTCGACACCGACCGCTCCGCCACCTGCCTGTATGCCGAGGCCGACCTGTCCACCGGGGTGCTGCAGATGGTGCGGGCCGGGCACATCGACCCGCTGATGCGGCGCGGCGACGACGGCACGTGCCGCCGCGTCTGCGTCCCCGGCGGGCTGCCGCTCGGTCTGTCCGCCGAGTTCGACCAGCTCGACTACCCGGTCGGCACCATGGAGCTCGACCCCGGCGACACGCTGCTGCTGTGCACCGACGGCCTGGTCGAGCAGCCGGGCGCCGACCTCGACGACGGCATGGAGGCCCTCGCCGCGCTGGTCGCGACCGGCCCCGAGGACGTGCGGGAGCTCGCCGACCTGCTGATCGAGGTGGCGGAGGAGCGCAGCGGCGACGACGACGTGGCGCTGCTGGTGCTGCGCCGCCGCATCCTGGACAGCCCCCGCGCGGGCGGGCGGCTCCAGCAGCATGTCGCGCCGGGCGACCCCGAGGCGCTGTCCGAGGCCCGGCGCATGATCCGCGCCGCGGTCACCACCTGGGGCGCGGAGGACAAGGCCGACGAGATCGAACTCGTCGCCGACGAGCTGATCACCAACGCCCTGATGCACACCGAGGGCGCGGCGGTGGTCACCCTCCGGGTTCTCACCGGGACCGAGCGGCGGCTGCGGGTGGAGGTCGAGGACTCCTCCAGCGCCCTGCCGCGCCGCCGCGAGGCCGGGGACTCGGGGGTGTCCGGGCGGGGGCTGCTGCTGGTCGAGATGCTCTCGGACGTGTGGGGCGTGGAGGCGCGCGGCGGCGGCAAGTGCGTGTGGTGCGAGTTTCCCGTCGAGTACGACGACGATCCGGACTGACCGCCCCGCCCGCGCCGGTGGCACTCTGGACGTATGCCGGAACTCCCCGAGGTCGAGGCGCTCAAGGACTTCCTCACCGAGCAGCTGGTCGGCCACGAGATCGTACGGGTGCTGCCCGTGGCGATCAGCGTCCTGAAGACCTACGACCCGCCGCTCACCGCCCTGGAGGGCCGCGAGGTCACCGGCGTGCAGCGCCGCGGCAAGTTCCTGGCGCTGGCCACCGACGGCGGCCCCTGGTTCGTCACGCATCTGGCTCGCGCCGGCTGGCTGCAGTGGAAGGACCGGCTGCCCAGCGGCCCGCCCCGCCCCGGCAAGGGGCCGCTCGCGCTGCGCGTCGCCCTGGAGACCGGCGCCGGCTTCGACCTGACGGAGGCCGGGACCCAGAAGCGGCTCGCGGTGTACGTGGTGACGGACCCGCAGCAGGTGCCCGGGGTGGCCCGGCTCGGCCCGGACCCGCTGGCCGACGACTTCGACGAGAGCCGCCTGGCCGGACTGCTGGCGGGCGAGCGCCGGCAGCTCAAGGGCGCGCTGCGGGACCAGAGCCTGATCGCGGGCATCGGCAACGCCTACAGCGACGAGATCCTGCACGCCGCCCGGATGTCCCCGTTCAAACTGGCCGCCTCCCTCACCCCGGAGGAGACCGCACGCCTGTACCAGGCGCTGCGCACCACGCTGACCGAGGCGGTGGAACGCTCCCGGGGGGTGGCCGCGGGGCGGCTCAAGGCGGAGAAGAAGAGCGGCCTGAGGGTGCACGGCCGCACCGGAGAGGCCTGCCCGGTCTGCGGCGACACCATCCGGGAGGTCTCCTTCAGCGACTCGTCGCTGCAGTACTGCCCGACCTGCCAGACGGGCGGCAAGCCGCTGGCCGACCGCAGACTGTCCCGGCTGCTGAAGTGACTCTCCTGCCCTGCCGGTGGGCTGCCGGGCCGGGGCCCGGCCCGGCCGTCACGAGGGTTCGCCGGGCTCGCGCGTCAGGAGGGCTCGAGGGTGACAAGATGCTCGCCGTCCGCCGTGCGGACCTCGTAGTGGGAGATCTCGTCGGGGTGCAGCGCCGTGCCGGCCAGCATGGTGTTGGGGCGGGCGTCGTGGCGGCGGACGCTCCAGCTGGTCACGGTGTGCTCGGAGCCGTCCCGGCCGACCACCACCAGATGGCAGTCGCGGGGACCCGCGCCGTCCTTGACCTTCAGCTCCATGTGGCTGCCCCAGTCCTTGTCCTCCGTCGTGATCTGGGCCCACACCCCGGACCGCTCGTCGGTCGCCGCGATGCTCACCGGCTCGTCCTCGCCGCCCGCGACGATCGCCACGGCCGGTGCGGACACCGCGAACACCACCGATGCCGCCAGCGCGAACAGCATTTTGCGGCGGCTCGCCCGGCGCCGGACGGTCACCTCCGACAGCAGCCGGTCCAGCATCGCCGGACCTGGCTTGGCCAGCGGGTGCACCAGACGAGGAGTGGAGCGCCGGTAGAGCATCAGCTGCCGTGTGGTGGGACCGAATTCGGTCACCTCGGCAGCGCAGCTGGGGCACTCCATGAGGTGGTCCTCGAAGCGGAACGCCTCCGCTTCGTCCAGCACGCCGAGCGCGTAGGCGCCGACGTCGCGATGCCTCTCCAGGGACCTCATGCCGAATCCTCGTGCCGTTGGGTGCGGGTGGGGTTACTCCTTGCTCCCACCGGTACGCACCAGGCAGCCGAATCACTCAAGCCACGCACCGAATCGTGACCTAAGGATTCGGAGCCGCCCGCCCCGCGGATTGGTCGGATTCCCGGAAACCTTTGGATTTCCGGGGTCCATGGAGTGTTCTCGGCCAACAAGAGCGCCCTGGCTTGTTCGCTGCGAGGAGAACAGCCGTGTGTCCGCTGCGAGGAGAACAGCCGTGGCCCGTCCCCGCCGAGCGGCGAGCGCAGGCTCGGTCACGACCTGGAGGAGAGCCCCGGCTGGTCGCTGGTTCGCGGCCTGCAGGAGAGCTCCGGCTGGTTTCGAGGCCTGGCGGAGGGCCCCGGCTCGTTCGGCCTGGAAGAGATCTCGTTCGGCCTAGAAGAGATGGATGGCGAGGTGGCTGAGCGGGAGGCCCAGCTGCCAGGCGGGGGTCCACACCTTGGGCCCCTCGTCCTCGTCGGCCACCGCGCCACCGCCCGGCACCGCGTTGAGGTCGGGCGCCAGCAGCTCGGTCTCCTGGAGCCAGCGCCATGCCGCCCGGGCCAGCTCGAGGTCGGGATCCGTCCGGCCGGACGCCACCGCGTCGGCGGTCAGATCCGCCAGGCGGTCCTCCACCCACTCCTGCCACGGCTGGTCGTACGCGGTCAGCGACAGCCAGGTCTCCAGCTGGGTGACCACGCGGATGCCCGACAGCTCGCCGTCGGTGTCGGACAGGAAGACGGTCAGCGCCAACGCGTCCCGGCCGGCCCGGAACTCGAAGGACGTCGGCGGCATGAGATCGCCGCTGCGCAGCAGTTCGTCGGCGATGTACTCGGCGTACAACCACGCCATGGGGACGATCAGTTCGCCTCCGCCTGAGCCGTCCGTGCCCTCTCGGCCTCTGTGCAGCATCCCTTCCTGCCTTCCTCCGGTGCGTGCGCGTCGCCCGAACCCGGGCCCCCGGTCCGGAACACGGATGAGGACAGCCGATTACTCAACCCGGGTAGTCGGCAAGGCGCTTTACGGAGGTTTGACTCGACCGGCGGTTTCAGCGCAGGTCGGCGGCGTATCCCGGAAGCACCCTGCGCAGGGCGCGCAGCGCGTAGTACGCGCGGGACTTCACGGTACCGGGCGGGATGCCGAGGGTTTTCGCCGCTTCCGCCACGCTCGCACCTTGGAAATACACCAGCACCAGGACTTCACGGTGTTCAGGAGTGAGGGTCTTCACAGCCTCGCGGACATCCAGCGTCGCGGCGGCCCGTTCCGCGTGATCGGAGATCACCCGCGCGTTCTCCAGCACCGCGTCGCCCACCTCGGCGGGCCGGGCCTGACGGGCGCGCCGCGCGTCGATGGCGAGCCGCCGCGCCACCGTCAGCAGCCACGGCCGTACGGAGTCGAAGGCGTCGGCGCGCAGTGCCTCGGGATGCTGCCAGGCACGCAGCAGCGTCTCCTGTACCAGATCCTCCGCCCGCTGCCGGTCTCCGTCGCAGAGCCGGAGCAGCAGCGCGAAGAGAGGCCGGCCGTGCTCGCGCTGCAGCGCGGCGAGCTCGTGCTCGGCGGTCGTCTCGTTCGTGAGTGTGATTCCGGCCGTCATGGCCGTATGCCAGCGCACGGCGCCCGGGGGCGACAGGGCGCGCGCAAGGATGTGCGGCGGGCGGTCGATCGCGTCGGCGAACGGTTCGACGAACGGTCGAGACGGCCTTTCGCGCACGCCGGACGGCCTAAAACGCGTGTCGGAGCCACGGAGGACCCCGAACGACTTCTTACCTGTTTATCCGTAAATGTGACTACAGCGGGGTGAAATGATGATCGCTCGAAGCCGACAGGTCGCCCTGGCCCTGACCGTCGTCCTCGCCGCGGGCGCCGCCTGCCAGGCGAAGGACCACCGCCCGCCCGCCCGCGGGCAGCACGCGCCGTCCGCCGCGCGCGGCTTCACCCTGGTGGCCTCCGGAGACATCCTGCCGCACACCTCGGTCATCGACCGGGCCCGCTTCGACGCGGGCGGCACCGGCCACGACTTCCGGCCGATGCTCTCCGGCATCCGATCCGTCGTCGCTCCCGCCGATCTGGCGCTGTGTCACATGGAGACGGTCTACGGCGCCGACGGCGTGTACACCGGTCACCCCGTCTTCCAGTCGCCGCCCGAGATCGCCGCCGGCCTCGCCGCCACGGGCTACGACGGCTGCTCCACCGCCTCCGAGCACAGCCTGGACGCGGGCTCCGAGGGCATCCGGCGCACCCTCGACGCCCTCGACCGGGCGGGGGTGCGGCACTCCGGCTCCGCCCGCACCGAGCAGGAGGCCCGCACCGTGACCGTGCTGCGCGCGGGCCAGGCCCAGGTCGCCCACCTCGCCTACACCTACGGCACCGCCGTCTCGCCGTATCCGCCCGACCAGTCCTGGTCCGTCAACCTCATCGACGAGGCACGGATCATCGCCGACGCGCGGGCCGCCCGGACCGCGGGCGCCGACGTGGTCGTGGTCTCCCTGCACTGGGGCACCGAGTGGCAGGAGAACCCCGACGAGCAGCAGGTCACCCTGGCCCGCTCACTGACGGCCTCCCGCTCCGGCGGCCGGCCCGACATCGACCTGATCCTGGGCACCCACGCCCATGTCCCGCAGGCCTACGAGAAGGTCAACGGCACCTGGGTGGTCTACGGGATGGGCGACCAGATCGCCGGCGAGATGTTCGACCAGCGGGGCGCCCGGGACCCGCGCGCCAACCAGTCCACGGTCGCCCGTTTCACCTTCACCCCGCCCCAGCGGCCCGGCGGGCGCTGGGAGGTGACCCGTGCGGAGTTCGTCCCGCAGCTGTTCGACCTCGACGCAGGCCGGGTGGTCAACCTCAACCGGGCGATCGCCCAGGGCGCCGAGGTGCATGCCGAGCGCGACCGCATCAGCGCGGTGGTGATGAGCCGGGGCGCGGCCCAGGACGGACTGGTGATGGGGGAGTAGCGGGCCGGTCGCGTGGGAGTCCTGAGAATCCCACGGTCGAAGGGAGTCCCGCACCGGAAGAGCTCAGCCGACGTCCACGTGGTCCAGGGCGGACAGCATGGCGCCGAGCACCCGCAGGCATGCCGTCACCTCGGCGTCCGTCAGATCCCCGCCCACCTCGCCACCGTCGAGGGGACCGCCCACTACCCCAACGAGGAACGGCCCGACGTCTACAACGCGCTCGTCACCGACTTCCTCGGCTCGCTCCAGTAGAGACCCGCCGGCCCCGCCTACGGGGGGCGGGGCCGGCGCTACCGGCCGCTCTCCTGCTCCGCCGGCCCCGGACGGCGCGCCAGCTCCGAGCGCCGGTACGAGTAGCCGAAGTAGATCACCAGGCCGACGGCGAACCACACCGCGAAGCGCACCCAGGTCTGCCACGCCAGGAACGTGATCAGCCAGATGGAGAACACCACACCGATCGCCGGCACCACCGGCATCCACGGCGTGCGGAAGCTGCGCGGCAGGTCCGGCTGCCGGTAGCGCAGCACGATCACCGCGGTGCACACCACCACGAACGCCAGCAGGATGCCGATGTTGGTCAGCTCGGCCGCCTCGCCGATCGGCAGGAAGCCGGCGATCGCGGCCGAGGCCACGCCGACGATCCAGGTGACGCGGGTCGGGACGTGCCGGGTCGGGTGGGTCTTGGCGAACCAGCGCGGCAGCAGCCCGTCGCGGGACATCGCGAACCAGACCCGGGTCACACCCAGCATGAAGGTGAACATCACGGTGAGGATGCCGATGATGGCGCCCACCGCGATCAGGTCCGCGAGCCCGGTCAGACCCACCGACTTGAACGCCGTGGAGAAGCCGCTCTCCGGATCGATCTCGGTGTAGTTCTGCATCCCCGTCAGGACCAGACAGGCGGCCACGTACAGCACCATCGAGATGATCAGCGAGTAGATGATCGCCTTCGGCATGTGCTTCTGGGCGTCCTTGGACTCCTCCGCCGCCGTCGACATCGCGTCGTAGCCGAACACCGCGAAGAACACCGTCGCCGCACCCGTGAACGCGCCGCCCACCCCGTACGGGAAGAACGGGTTGTAGTTCGAGGTGTCGATGTGGAAGACGCCGACCGCGATCACCAGCAGCACCACCAGCACCTTCAGCACCACGACCACCGTCTCGAACCGGGCCGCGTTCTTGATGCCCATGTTCAGCAGGAAGGCGATCAGCAGGCACAGCAGCGCGGCGAACAGATCGATCTTGTGGCCCTCGCCGGTGCCGGGGGCGCCCAGCATCCAGTCGGGCAGGTCGGCACCCATCTCGTTCACCAGGAAGCTGAAGTAGCCGGAGATGCCGATGCCGACCACCGCCACGATGGCCGTGTACTCCAGCAGCAGGTCCCAGCCGATGAACCAGCCCGCCAGCTCGCCCAGCACCGCGTACCCGTACGTGTAGGCCGAGCCCGCCTTGGGGATCAGCCCCGCGAACTCCGCGTAGGACAGCGCGGCGGCGGCGCTGGCCACACCGGCGATGAGGAAGGAGACCAGCACCGCCGGGCCGGCCGTGCCGTTGGCGACCGTACCGGCGAGCGTGAAGATGCCGGCGCCGATGATGCCGCCCACGCCGATCGCGGTCAGCTGACCCAGGCCGAGGGTGCGGTCCAGCCGTGTGCCCTCGCCGACTTCCGTCTCCTCGATGTGCTCGATGGGTTTGCGGCGGAGAACACCCTCACCCATCCGGAGCCCGGCCATGCGCCTCACCTCTTCGCGACAGGCAAACGGCTGACGGCGGATCATGATGCCCCCGGCCGGGCCGAGAGGGAAGACGCCACGCACACCTTTGAGCGACACGGGCCGCACGCGTCACGTCAGCAACGGACGCCCGACGAGTCCTGCGGCACCCCGGACACCTGGCAGGTCCTGCGGAACGCCGGGCGCCCGACGGGCCCTGCGGCACCCCGGCCGACCGGCAGGTTCTACGGCACCACGGTCACCGGCCAGCGACCCGCCTTCACCAGCCGCACCGCCACCGAGCCGATGAAGCGGTGCCCGGCCTGCTCGGAGACACCGACCACCACCGCGTCCGCCTTGAGGTCGTCCGCCGCCTCCGCCAGGCCGTTGAAGGGATCGCCCCGGAACGTGTGGAACTCCCAGCGGACCTCGAAGATGCCCCGCATCCGCTCGGTCGCCTCCCGGATCTGCGCCATCAGATCCTCGGCGATCTCATCGGTGACCGCCGCCACCGGTGCCCCTCGTCGCCTTCGGCACCGAACTGGGCACCGCCTACTCGGAACTGACCGACCCGGTGGAGCAACGCCGCCGTCTCACCGCCCAGTCGCTGCTCGCCGCCGGGGGAGACCCCGAGGCGATGGAGATCGACGAGGACTTCCTCGACGCCCTCGAGTACGCCATGCCGCCCACCGGCGGCCTCGGCATCGGCGTCGACCGGCTGGTGATGTTCCTCACCGGGCTCACCATCCGGGAGACCCTGCCCTTCCCGCTGGTGCGCCGGCGTTGACGGAATGCTGAGCCGACCGGGTGGTTTCGTGCCGCCACACCGGTGTCGATGAAGTGCGTCGGCCTTCCGCTGGGCGACTGATGTCTCATGCAGAAGTGTCACTTCCTCACGCGGCGCCGGGCGTTGCTG
>NZ_BAAAIZ010000028.1:52916-58770 GCF_039526425.1 Streptomyces thermospinosisporus | reverse complement strand
ACGGGGGCCGCCGCGCTGGCGGGAGCGCTCGCCACCGGCACCGGCAGGAGGACGGCCGCACCGGCGGCGCCCGCGGCCGGCGCCCAGGCCGCCCGCAGCCCGCTCAGGCCGTCCGCGTACCGCCTCCAGCCGTTCACCGGCTACGGCCCGCCCCGTGCCCTGCCCGGCCGGACCCCCGTGCGCAGCGCACCCCTGCTGCGCATGACCGGACGCGGCAACACCATGGTCCTGACCTTCGACGACGGGCCCGACCCCCGCTACACCCCGGACATCCTCGACACCCTGGCCGCGTACGACGTGCGCGCGATGTTCTTCGTGTGCGGGGAGACGGCCGCCGAGAACCGGGACCTGCTGGCCCGGATGGCCGACGAGGGCCATGTCGTCGGCAACCACACCTGGTCCCACCCGCTGCTGACCAGCCTGCGCCGCAGCCGCATCCGCGCCGAGATGGAACGCACCTGCGAGGTCATCGAGAAGGCCTACGGCGAGCCCCCGCAGTGGTTCCGGGCCCCCTACGGCGCCTGGAACCGCGCCACCTTCCAGCTCGGCGCGGACCTGGGCATGGAACCCCTCGCCTGGACCGTCGACACCCTCGACTGGACCACTCCCGGCACCCGCACCATCGTCGAACGGGTGGAGAACGGCGCCGCCCCCGGCGTCGTGGTGCTCTCCCACGACGCCGGGGGCGAACGCTCCCAGAGTGTCCGGGCCCTGCGCGACTACCTGCCCCAGCTGCTCGACTCCGGCTACCACATCGGAGTGCCCCGCCGGCCGTACGTCTGACCCCGCCGGACCCCTCCCGCCCGCCCGGTACGAGGCCCTCAGCGGACCTCGACCAGGCGGGCGAAGACGACCACATTGCCGGCGTAGCCCTCCTGCGGGGAGAACCCGCCGCCGCAGGTGATCACCCGCAGCTCCGGGGAGCCCTTGGAGGCGTACACACGCTCACCGGGGAAGCTGTTCTTGGCGAACACCTCGATGCCGTAGATCTCGAACACGGCCGTCTTGCCGTCCCGCCGCAGGATCTCCACGCGCTGGCCCTTGTTCAGCGCGCCGAGCCCGTAGAAGACGGCCGGGCCCTGCTGGTTGTCGACATGGCCGACGACGACCGCCGTGCCCTTCTCGCCCGGAGTGACCGCGCCGCTGAACCACCCGGCCAGATTCGGGTCCTCCGGCGGCGGCGCGTCCACCCAGCCATCGGCGTCCAGACCCACCGGGATCATCGGCGCGTCCACATTGATCGCCGGGATCAGCACCCGGTCCGGCACCGCGAACGGCAGCGGAGCGGCCGTCCCCACCGTGATCGCGGCGCCGGAGCGGGTGTCGGCGGCCGCCGCACTGGCGGGCTGCGGCGGACCCTCGTCGAACTCCCCTGAGCCGTTGCGGATGAGCGCGAGCCCGGTGAGCAGCACCAGCGCTATCACGCCCCACGGCGCGCGCTTCCTCGGGCGCTGCTCCTCTTCCGGTTCGCCCGCCTCGAAAGCAGACATTCGCCTTCCCCTCTCGACACGGCCGTCGCCGCGTCACTCGCGCATGGCCAAACGCTAAGTGCCGTGCGCACAACCGGCGACGGGGCAGCGGCGAACGGGTGGCCGGGGCCTGCGGCCGTGCGCCATCCGAGGCGGTGCCGGCCGAAGATTTTCTGACGGTCCGTGACCTGCGGCGATAACCGATCAAGCGGTTCGGGCACGGGGCACGGCCTCACCGGGACGGACCATCGCCGACATGCGGGCCGGGGCACCGCACCCGACTGTCGTTGCGGGAGGTGCTTTCTCGCCGATCGACCGGGGACGGGACCCGGGGCGCCTTCCGCGGAGGAACACATGCGCAATCCACGTGCCCTCGCGGCCACCGGTGCCGCCGTCGCCGTCCTCGGGCTCGCCGCCCCGGCCGCACACGCCGACGGCGGCCAGGTCCCCGGACCGCACAACATCGTCGTCATGCCCAGTGTGATCGCCGCGGGCGGCCAGCTGACCATCACGGCCGACGGCTGCCCGCACGGCGGCAACGCCACGTCCGAGGCCTTCCACCGGACCGAGCTGACCCCGATCGGCGGACGCAGCAGCACCGCCAGGGGTACCGCCACCGTCAACCCCGATGCCCGGCCCGGCCGTTACGACGTTCACGTCGAGTGCTCCAACCGCAGCCTGACCCGGCCCGCGGCCTTCACCGTCATCGGAGGTGTCCGCGGCGGTGTCGGCGGCTCCAGCACCACCGGAGCGACCCCGACCGACATCGCCATCGGCGGTGCCCTGGTGGCCGCCGCGCTGGCCGGCGGCGGCTTCTTCTGGATGCGCCGCCGGGCCGAGAAGCGGATCTGAGGCGCCGTCGGGCCGCGCCGCGCACGTGGGCCTCGCCCCGGAACCCCGGTGCGGTTCCGGGGCGCAGCCTTGCCGTCAGCCGCCCTCGTCGGTGCTCCCGCGCCGGGACAGCCGGTACGCCACCCCGAGCGCCCCCGTGACGAACACCGCGCCCAGACCCATCCTGCCGAGATCGGTCCCGGCGAGCGTGCCGCCCTCGCCGGCGTGCACACCCCTGGGGTGACGGCCGCGGTACCCCTCGGAGTGCCGTTCGTGCTCCTCGTCGATCGGAGAGGGCAGCGGCACCGGCGTACCGCCCACCACGGTCAGCACCGTGCTCCCGGTGGCCCCGTCACACGTGAACTCCACCCGGTACTCCGCCCCGACCCGGGCATCCCGGTCCACTACGGCCATCGCCGTCGACCGCCGCGGCGGGATGGTGACCGTGTCGAACACCGCCGAGGAGACCCTCGCCGGTCCTCTGCACCCCCCGTCGTCCCGGTCCACCCGCAACCCCACCGTGTCACCCGGCTCCACGATGTTCGGCTTCACCTCGAAACCGAACGGCGTGATGCCGCCGTCCAGGGCCGGGGCCCGTCCGACGTACGAGACGGCCGCCGGCGGGGCACCGGCGGCCGTCTCGGCACCGGCGACCGGTGCACTGGCGAGGGTGAGGGCGCCGGCGCCTGCCAGCGCGGCGGAAGCGACGCGTATCGCGTGCATGGTGAATCCTCCGGGTTCCGAGGAGCGGCTGCGGACCTGTTCCGCTCACGCCGTGACAGCGCCTCGATGCCCGAAACGCTAGGAACCCGCGCCCCGGCGCGCGATCGCAGTAGAGCGAACGGGTCACGCCCTTGATCCGCCCGGGCGACACGCACGGCGCGGCGCCCGCCCGCCCGGCGGGATGCGTGTCGGGGGCTCAGATGTGCGGGAACAGGTAGCGGAACGGTTCCGCGGACTCCGCTGCGTCTCTGCTGTACGGGGCGTCGAAGTCCCAGATGAGGTAGAGGAGGAAGGCGATCAGGGCCGAGAAGACGCCGGCGAGGATGAGTTCGCGGCCGGTGCGGCGGATCTGGAGGGCGAAGATCATGCCGATGGTGACCACCGCTCCGGTGAGGAGGCCGAACCACACCACGCCGGGCATGGTGTTGCCGGTCGACTCCGCGCGGGCGGTGCGTGCCTGGTCGGCCGCGGTGACCTGGTCCACCAGGGGCTGGTAGGCCTGCGCCTCGAAGTCGGTGCGTGGCTCGTAGTCGGTGACGTCGCGGCGCAGCCGGTCCAGGAGTTCGGCGCCGCGCTCGGTCACCTCGCCCTTGTCGGCCATGCTGCGCCACTCCGTGGTGAGCACGTGCTCGACGTAGGCGTCGACGTCGTCACGGATGCGGTCGCGGACCTCGGCCGGGTAGACCCGTACCCGCTCCTTGATCTCGTGCAGCGCCGCGGCCTCCGCCCGCGCATGGTCCTGCGCGGCGCTGCGTCCCTCCCAGACCCCCGCGATGGCGAGGCCCAGGACGATGGCGTACACCACGCCGATCCACATCGTCATGTACTCGATGACGTCCGGGGTCTCGCTGGTGTCCTCGTCGTCGGCCGCCCTGCGGTGCCGTACGACGGTGATGACGACCACCACGAGACCGGCGGCCAGCATCGCGAGGGTGAGAACAAGCCATTCCGGCAAGGGTTCCTCCAGAGTCGGTCGGGATCAGCGCGGACGCAGGGCGGCCACGGCGACCGCCGCGGGCGCCGTGATCAGCAGGACGAAGGTCAGCGGCGAGGTGGCACCGCGGGAGGGCCGGGTGGGTCTGGCCGGGCGGTGCGGCGGATAGTGCACCGGCGTCACGGACGGGCGGGGCTTGGGTTTGGCCGACGGGGTGGGCGCCGGGGGTGGGGGCGGCGTGGGCCGTGGAGGAGGGGTCGGGCTGGGCGGGGGCGGCGCCGGGCGGGCTGCGGGCGGGGGCGGAGTGGGCGTCGGCGTGGGGCTGGGTTTCGGCGGTGGCGGGGTCTTTGTGGGCGTGGGTTCCGGCGAGGGCGACGGAGGAGGAGGTGGCGGTGTAGGAGTGGGGATGGGTGTCGGGGTGGGCGTGGGGGTCGGCGGTGGGGAGCACGGTGGGACCGGCCAGGTCAGGCTGCCCGCGACCGCGACCACCTCGGTGCCCTCCGGCCCTGTCGAGGCGTACGCGCAGGCGTCGGCCACCGCCGCGCCCGGCGCACCCAGCAGCGCCCAGACCAGCGTGGCCGCGGCCAACGCCCGTGCGGCGAGCGCGGATCGGGTCGGTACGAGTGCTTGCACGGGGAGGATCATGAGTCGAGCCGGACCGGGCCACGCCGGAGTGCGTCAGGATTGCCCCGAATGAGGGAATGTCTCCGGAGAGGGGCAGGGGGCTCTCCAGGAGCAGGGCAGGGGGCTCCCCGGGAGCACGGCAGAGGGCTCCCCGAAAGCCGTGCCCTCGCGCCTCAAAAGAAAATGGCGTCGCGTTGAACACAACAGGTGCTTCGGTGCGTACTCATCGTCGAGCGGCGGCACAGCAGGGCGCTGCAACACAACACCCTTGCGATGATGTGGAGTTGACGATGAAGACCTCCTGGCGGACCGCCTCGCTCGTGGCGAGCGCAGCGGCGGTGCTGGCCCTGA
This sequence comes from Streptomyces thermospinosisporus, assembly GCF_039526425.1. Lineage (NCBI taxonomy): Bacteria > Bacillati > Actinomycetota > Actinomycetes > Kitasatosporales > Streptomycetaceae > Streptomyces > Streptomyces thermospinosisporus. The sequence continues at coordinate 53,838 of NZ_BAAAIZ010000028.1, read as the reverse complement.
CGACGGCCTGCGGTCAGGATGCTCCGCCGCCGGCCAGCAGCCAGAACGTGGGCGCGGCCGGATCCGGTGACTACGCCGGGGCCGGAAAGGCCCCCGGCGGCACGGCCGAGGCCTCGACCGCTCCGGACAACTCCGCCGGCAAGCTGACGGTGTCGACCAACGCGGAGCTCGGCAAGGTGGTGACCGACGGTCTCGGCCGCACCCTGTACCGCTTCGACCAGGACGTCGCCGAACCGCCCAAGTCCAACTGCGACGGCGAATGCGCCAAGACCTGGCCGCCGGTGCCCGCCGACGACGCCACGGCCGGCGAAGGCATCGACAAGTCCCTCCTCGGCGAGGTGACACGTGCCGACGGCACAAAGCAGCTCACCGTCGGCGGCTGGCCCGCCTACCGCTACGTCAAGGACATCAACGCCGGTGACGTCAAGGGCCAGGGCGTGGGCGGCAAGTGGTACGCGCTGAACCCCGAGGGCAAGAAGGCGCAGGCGGCCGAGCAGTTCGGCCTGTCCACCCGCAAGGACCCGAAGCTCGGCGAGATCGTCGTCGACAAGAACGGCATGACGGTCTACCGCTTCATGAAGGACGAGGCCTGGCCGGAGCCCGTCTCCGCGTGCAAGGGCGAGTGCCTGCAGAAGTGGCCGGTGGTCTCGCCGGTGCCCTTCGAGGACACCAAGGGCATCCAGAAGAAGGGCTACATGACTTTCACCCGGCCCGACGGAGCCGACCAGCAGACCATCAACTGCTGGCCCATCTACACCTTCGCCGGTGACAAGGAGCCCGGCGACACCAACGGTCAGGGCGTCGGCGGCACCTGGTACGCCGTACGGCCCGACGGAAAGCCGGTCGGAGCGCAGGAGAAGTAGCAACCTCCCCAGGGTGTCGTCCACTCCGGCGCCCCCGGCCACGGCCCGCCCCCGCGCTC
>NZ_BAAAIZ010000028.1:0-52889 GCF_039526425.1 Streptomyces thermospinosisporus | reverse complement strand
GTAGGGCGGTGAAAGCGGCGGAACGGCCGAATGACCGGATTCTGCGTACTGATCCGGCATTCAGTACACGCACGTGCCGCTGGCAGTGACCGGGAACGGACGGTCGATTTCCGGTTCTGGTCGCCGCCCGGGCGGGCGATCAGTAGCCTCCTGTCGAACACCGGATCGCCTACGCCTTGGAGTGATACATGGAGCGCCCCGCCTGGGCCCCACGGAGCATCGACATCACGGTGCCGAGCGTTGCCCGGATGTACGACTACTACCTGGGCGGATTGCACAACTTCGAGGTCGACCGGCAAGCGGCCCGCCGGGCCATGGAGTTCATGCCGGGACTGCCCAAGGTCATGCAGGCGAACCGGGCGTTCATGCGGCGGGCGGTGCGGTACGCCGTCGGCGAGGGCATCACCCAGTTCCTGGACGTCGGCTCCGGAATCCCCACCTTCGGCAATGTGCACGAGGTGGCGCAGGAGGCCGATCCGCGGGCGCGGGTGATGTACGTCGACCACGACCCGGTCGCCGTGGCGCACAGCCAGGCGGTGTTGGAGGGAAACGACAACGCGGACATCCTCGCCGCGGACCTCCGCAAGCCCCGCGAGATCCTCGAAAGCCCCGGGGTGCACCGGCTGATCGACCTGAATCGGCCAGTCGCGCTGCTTCTCGTTGCCATACTGCACTTCGTGGAAGACGCGGACGACCCGTACTCGGCGGTGGCCGAACTGCGCGAGGCACTCGCGCCCGGCAGCATGCTCGTGCTCACCCATGCCTCCTACGAGGGCATTCCGCTGCCGCCGGAGCGGGCCGGGGGAGCGGTGGACGTCTACAAGGACATCCGCAATCCGCTGATCATGCGCTCGCGCGAGGAGATCGCGCGGTTCTTCGAGGGGTACGACATGGTGGAACCGGGACTTGTGCCGCCGCCGCGCTGGAGGCCGGACTCCCCGCCGGAGGACGAGGATCCGTTCGCGTTCTCCGGGTTCGCGGGCGTGGGGCGCAAGGCGTGAGCGCACAGCCGGACGGGCCGGAGGACAGACTGCGCCGGTTCACGACGATCTGGAGCCGGGCGGTCTTCCCGGTGACCTCGACGTCGTCGACCCGGGCCGAGCTGGAGGAACAACTGCTCCCGGCGGCGCAGCGGTTGAGCGAGGCGCTGCATGCCCGGGTGTTCGACCCGGAGGCCGGCCGGGCGGCCGGCGCCGCCCTGGTGGAGGCGCACTGCACCGACCCGGACGCCCTCAGCCGCACCCTGGACTGCCTGGACTCCTACCTGGTGCTCTACTGCGGCGGCGACGGGGACCGCGAGGACCTGCGGGCGCGCTGCGCCCGGCTGCAGCACGCCCTGGCCGCCGGCTTCGCGGAGGCGCTGCGCCGGCGGACCCTGGCCGAGCAGGAGGCCATCGCCCAGGCCGCGTTGCGCGCCCAGGGCGTGGTGGCGCAGGCCCTGCACGCCACCGAGGCCCGGTTCCGCGCGGTGTTCGAGGGCGCGGCCATAGGGATCGGCATCGCCGACCTCGAGGGCAACGTCCTCCAGGTCAACGGGGCGCTGCTGCGCATGTTCGGGCAGTCCGAGCAGGCGCTGCGCGGCCGCAACGTCCTGCAGTGGACCCACCCCGACGACACCCCGCAGGTCTGGAAGCTCTACGAGGAGCTGGTGCGCGGCGAACGCGACCACTACCACGTGGAGAAGGCCTTCTACCGGCCTGACGGAACGGTCCTGTGGACCAATCTGACGGTCTCCCTGCTGCGGGACGCCGACGGCAATCCGCAGTACCAGCTGGCCCTCATGGAGGACACCACCGAGCGCCGGCTGCTCAATCTGCGGCTGCGCTACGAGGCCACCCACGACGCGCTCACCGGACTGCCCAACCGCACCTTCTTCTTCGAGCGGCTGGAGAAGGCGCTGGCCGCCGGCGAGGGCCAGCGCTTCGGGCTGTGCTACCTCGACCTGGACGGCTTCAAGACCGTCAACGACAGCCTCGGCCACGCGGCCGGCGACCGGCTGCTGGTCGAGGTCGCCGACCGGCTCCAGTCCTGCGCCACCGCGCCCGGCGAGATGGTCGCCCGGCTCGGTGGCGACGAGTTCGTCGCGCTGACCACCGGCCCCGACACCCGGCGCAAGGTCGACGAGCTCGCCGCCCGCATCATGAACGCGCTGCTCGCCCCCATCAGCATCGACGGCCGGGAACTGACCGTCCGCGGAAGCATCGGCATCGTCGAGGGGCCCGCGGGGGAGCGCAGCGCGGCGGAGGTGCTGCGCAGCGCGGACATCACCATGTACCGGGCCAAGTCCGCGGGCGGCAACCGTTTCGAGGTCGCCGACCCGGAGGCCGACGCCCGCGCCATCACCCGGCACGGGCTGACCACGGCGCTGCCCACCGCCCTGGAACGCGGCGAGTTCTTCATCGAGTACCAGCCGCTGGTGCACCTCGGCGACGGCAGCGTGCGCGGCGCCGAGGCCCTGGTGCGCTGGCTGCACCCGCAGCACGGCGTGCTCTCCCCGGACCGCTTCATCCCGCTCGCCGAGCACACGGGTCTGATCGTGCCGCTCGGCCGCTGGGTGCTGGAGCAGTCGGTGCGCCAGGCCCGCGCCTGGCAGGAGCGCAACGGCGGCACCGAGGCCACCGGCCCGCTCCGCATCAACGTCAACCTCTCGCCCTGCCAGCTCACCCACCCCGGGCTGGTGCAGGACACCGTCGAGATCCTGGAACGCACCGGTGTGGAGCCGAGCGCCCTGTGCCTGGAGGTCACCGAGTCCGCCCTGATCGGCGCCGACGACGACCTGCTCAAACCGCTGCGCCGGCTGGCCGAGATGGGCGTCGACATCGCCCTGGACGACTTCGGCACCGGCTACTCCAACCTCGCCAATCTGCGCCGCCTGCCGGTGAGCGTGCTCAAACTGGACCGCTCCTTCACCCAGAGCATGCAGCAGTTCCCGGCCGACCCGGTCGACCTGAAGATCGTGGAGGGCATCGTCTCCCTCGCCCACAGCCTCGACCTCGCGGTCACCGTGGAGGGCGTGGAGACCGGGGCCCAGGCCGAGCAGCTGCGGATACTGGGGTGCGACACGGCCCAGGGCTGGTACTACGCCCGGCCGGGTCCTCCCGAGCGGCTGCACGAGCTGACCCTGGCGGACGCGACCTCCTGAGAAGGCGTCCCCGGTGGCATCACCGGGGGACTCAGCGCTCCAGGAGCATCCGCTGCAGCTCGCGTGCGGCCCGCGGCGGCGCCACGTCGCTGCGGTGCGCCAGGGCGATGGTGCGGTGCAGCCCCGGCCGCGCCAGCGGGGTGACCCGCAGCCCGCGTCCGGCGCGGGAGGCGACCATGCGCGGCACCACGGCGATGCCCAGACCGGCCCGGACGAATCCCAGCACCGCGTCCATCTCGCCGCCCTCCACCGCGAAGGACGGCTCGAAGCCGGCCGAGCGGCACGCCGCGACGGTCAGCTCGCGCAGGTCGTAGCCGTGGCGGAACATCACCAGGCGCTCGCCCTCCAGGTCGGCGATGCGCACCGCGCGCCGGCCGCGGCCCGGCCTGGGCGCGTCCGGCGAGGACACCACCACCAGGTCCTCCCGCAGCAGCTCCACGGTGGTCAGCGCCGGTGACGGCGTCGGCAGCGGCAGCACCACCAGCGCCAGGTCCAGCGCACCGCGCGCCAGCTCGCGCACCAGATCGTGCGAACCGCTCTCCTCGATCAGCAGCCGGATGCCCGGATAGCGGTCGTGGAAGGCCCGCAGCACATCCGGCAGCAGGCCCGTGCACAGACTTGGCGTCGCCCCCAGCCGCACCCGTCCGCTGCGCAGCTGCACCAGCTCCTGCACCTCGTGCCGGGCGGTCTCCGCGTCCGCCAGGATCCGCCGGGCCAGCGGCAGCAGCGCCTCACCGGCGTCGGTCAGCGTGATGTTGCCCCGCGCGCGCAGGAACAGATCCGCGCCCAGTTCCCGCTCCAGCGCCTTGATCTGCTGCGACAGCGACGGCTGCGCCACATGCACCGCCTCGGCCGCCCGTGTGAAGTGCCGGGTCTCGGCGACCGCCACGAAGTACTGGAGCTGCTGGAACTGCATGCCCGCCATCGTAGCCCTTCCATAGGCAGTGCCTATCGGAACGAGCTGCACCATGTCTTGGACCGATGGGGCCTTTCGGCCCTAGCGTCTGATGACATGGCTCTGGCAACGCGGACGGACCGACGGCCGTCCATGGCACGCACCGTGTGGGACTCGACCGTCGGCAAGAAGACCGTGATGGCGGTCAGTGGACTGATCATGCTGCTGTACCTGGTCGTCCACATGCTCGGCAATCTGAAGATCTTCTTCGGGGCGGGCGAGTTCAACCACTACGCCCACTGGCTGCGCACCATCGGCGAGCCCTTCATGCACTACGAGTGGACGCTCTGGCTCGTCCGCGTCGTCCTCGTCCTCGCCGTCGTCGCGCACGCCGTCTCCGCGTACCAGCTCAGCCGCCGCGACATCAAGGCGCGCCCGAGCAAGTACGTGCACAGCAAGCCCCGGGCCAGCTATGCGACGCGCACCATGCGCTGGGGCGGGATCATCCTCGGCCTGTTCATCCTCTGGCACATCCTCGACCTGACCACCGGCACCGTGCACTCCGGCGGCTTCGAGAGCGGCAAGCCCTACCAGAACGTCGTGGACACCTTCTCCACCTGGTACGGCAACGTCATCTACATCGTCGCGATGCTCGCCGTCGGCCTGCACATCCGGCACGGCTTCTGGGCCGCCGCCCAGACCCTCGGCGTCGGCAGCCGCACCCGCGACCGCGCCCTGAAGACCGTCGCCAATGTCCTCGCGCTGCTGCTCACGGCCGGCTTCGTCGCCGTGCCCGTGGGCGTCATGACCGGAGTGGTGAGCTGACCCATGACTTCCTACGCCGACTACACGACCGGCGAGCCGGTCGCCGACACCAAGGCCCCCGCGGGCCCCATCCACGAGCGCTGGGACAAGCGCCGCTTCGAGGCCAAGCTGGTCAACCCCGCCAACCGGCGCAAGCACACCATCATCGTGGTGGGCACCGGCCTCGCGGGCGGCTCGGCCGGCGCCACCCTCGCCGAACAGGGCTACAAGGTCATCCAGTTCTGCTACCAGGACTCCCCGCGCCGCGCCCACTCCATCGCCGCGCAGGGCGGCATCAACGCCGCCAAGAACTACCGCAACGACGGCGACTCGATCCACCGCCTGTTCTACGACACCGTCAAGGGCGGCGACTTCCGCGCCCGCGAGTCCAATGTGCACCGCCTGGCGCAGATCTCCGTCGAGATCATCGACCAGTGCGTGGCCCAGGGCGTGCCGTTCGCCCGCGAGTACGGCGGCCTGCTGGACACCCGCTCCTTCGGCGGCGTCCAGGTCTCCCGCACCTTCTACGCCCGCGGCCAGACGGGGCAGCAGCTCCTCCTCGGGGCCTATCAGGCCCTCAGCCGGCAGATCGCCGCGGGCCAGGTGGAGATGCACCCGCGCACCGAGATGCTCGACCTGATCGTCATCGACGGACGCGCCCGCGGCATCGTCGCCCGGGACCTGATCACCGGGAAGATCGACACTTACTTCGCGGACGCCGTCGTCCTGGCCAGCGGCGGGTACGGCAACGTCTTCTACCTGTCGACCAACGCCATGAACTCCAACGCGACCGCCATCTGGCGGGCGCACCGGCGCGGCGCCTACTTCGCCAACCCCTGCTTCACCCAGATCCACCCCACCTGCATCCCGCGCACCGGCGACCACCAGTCCAAGCTCACCCTGATGAGCGAGTCGCTGCGCAACGACGGCCGCATCTGGGTGCCCAAGGCCAAGGGCGACACCCGGCCGCCGGACCAGATCCCCGAGGACGAGCGGGACTACTACCTGGAGCGCATCTACCCGTCCTTCGGCAATCTCGTCCCCCGGGACATCGCCTCCCGCGCCGCGAAGAACGTCTGCGACGAGGGCAGGGGAGTGGGCCCCGGCGGCCAGGGCGTCTACCTGGACTTCGCCGACGCCATCAAGCGCATGGGCCGCAAGGCGGTCGAGGCCAAGTACGGCAACCTCTTCGACATGTACCAGCGGATCACCGACGAGGATCCGTACGAGGTGCCGATGCGCATCTACCCCGCCGTGCACTACACGATGGGCGGCCTGTGGGTCGACTACGACCTGCAGACCACCATCCCGGGCCTGTTCGCCATCGGCGAGGCCAACTTCTCCGACCACGGCGCCAACCGGCTCGGCGCGTCCGCGCTGATGCAGGGCCTGGCCGACGGCTACTTCGTGCTGCCCGCCACCATCAACGACTACCTGGCGCGCAACCCGCACCAGGACGACATCGACCCCGCCCACCCCGTCGTCCGGGAGGTCGTCTCCGAGACCGAGGAGCGGCTGCGCAGGCTGCTCGCCGTCGACGGCGACCGCACGCCCGACTCCTTCCACCGCGAACTCGGCGAGCTCATGTGGGAGTTCTGCGGCATGGCGCGCAACGACACCGGGCTGCGCAAGGCCCTGGAGCGCATCCCGCAGATCCGCGAGGAGTTCTGGCGGCGCATCAAGGTCCCCGGCACCGGCGAGGAGTTCAACCAGTCGCTGGAGAAGGCCAACCGCATCGTGGACTACCTGGAGCTCGCCGAGCTGATGTGCCTCGACGCGCTGCACCGCACCGAGTCCTGCGGCGGCCACTTCCGGGAGGAGTCCCAGACGCCCGACGGCGAGGCCGCCCGCAAGGACGACGAGTTCGCCTACGCGGCCGCCTGGGAGTTCACCGGCACGGGCTCCGCCCCCGTCCTGCACAAGGAAGACCTGGTCTTCGAGTACGTCCACCCCACCCAGCGGAGCTACGCATGAAGCTCACCCTGCGCGTCTGGCGGCAGAAGAACGCCGATGCCGAAGGTGCCATGTCCACGTACGAGGTGGACGGCATCTCGCCCGACATGTCGTTCCTGGAGATGCTCGACACCCTCAACGAGCAACTCATCCTGCGTGGTGAGGACCCGGTTGCCTTCGACCACGACTGCCGCGAAGGCATCTGCGGCGCCTGCTCGCTGGTCATCAACGGCGAGGCGCACGGCCCCGAGCGGACCACCACGTGCCAGCTGCACATGAGGGCCTTCAAGGACGGCGACACCATCGACATCGAGCCGTGGCGGGCCGCTGCCTTCCCGGTGATCAAGGACCTGGTGGTGGACCGGTCGGCGTTCGACCGGATCATCCAGGCCGGCGGCTACATCACGGCACCGACCGGCTCCGCGCCGGAGGCGCACGCCACCCCGGTGCCCAAGCCGGACGCCGACTACGCCTTCGAGCACGCCGAGTGCATCGGCTGCGGCGCCTGCGTGGCCGCCTGCCCCAACGGCGCGGCGATGCTGTTCACCTCGGCCAAGATCAACCACCTCAATGTGCTGCCGCAGGGCGCCCCGGAGCGGGAGACCCGCGTGCTGGACATGGTGGCGCAGATGGACGAGGAGGGCTTCGGCGGCTGCACGCTCACCGGCGAGTGCGCCACCGCCTGCCCCAAGGGCATCCCGCTGATGTCCATCACCAGCATGAACAAGGAGTGGCTGCGCGCCACCCGCAAGGCCGGCAAGCGGTGACCCGGCAGCGGGCGGGCCGTCGCGGCGGCTGATCACAGACGTTCGCCCAACGGTGCGGACGGGCGGGGCCGGGTGTGGTGCTCATCCCGGCCCCGTCTGGATCCCCGGGGCGTTCAGGGCGCGATGTTGTGGTTGAGCCGGAACAGATTCCCGGGGTCGTAGCGTCGCTTCAGCGCGGTCAGCCGGGCGTGGTTGTCCCGGTAGTTGGCGGCGACGCGGTCCTGGTCGTCGCCGTCCATGAAGTTGACATAGCCGCCGCCCAGGGAATGCGGTTCCAGCGCCCGGTGGAAGGCCCGCACCCACGGCTTGTGCGCCTCGCAGTCCTCGGCGGTGGCGAGGGTCGGGCTGAGCGCGACCGAGTAGTCGGCGTCCCGGAAGGAGAAGGCGGTGTCCTGCGGCGCCACCCGGTGGCAGGCCCCGTCCAGCGGGAAGACGACCGTCACGCTCTGCACGGACGGAGTGGTGGCGCCGTACTCCGCGAACGTCTCGAGCGCGCCGTCCGGCAGGCCCCGGGTGAAGGACCCCTTCCAGTAGTGGAACAGCCCGGCCGGCACCAGCTCGTCGAAGAGGGTGTTGACCACCGGATACGGGATGCGGTCCACATGCTGTCCCAGAATGGGGCCCAGTGCGGCCAGGCGGGCGCGGATCTCGTCGTCCTCCTCCCCGGGGCCGCTGAAGCAGGTGACCACCCCGCACAGCGGACGCCCGTGCCAGTGTGCGGGCAGGAACGGCACCGGCGGTCCCAGTCCCACGACCAGCACCGAGCCGAGATTCTCGGACGAGTCGGCCACCAGCTCCCGGTAGCGGCGCAGCACCTCGGTGTCCAGCGGATAGAACGTGGCCCCGCCGAGGATGTCCGCCACGGGATGCAGCCGGAAGCTGAAGGAGGTGACCACGCCGAAGTTGCCGCCGCCTCCGCGCACCGCCCAGAGCAGATCGGCGTTCCGCTCAGGCGTGCAGGTCAGGAGGGAGCCGTCGGCCGTCACCAGGTCCACCGACTCGAGGTTGTCGCAGGCCAGGCCGCACCGCCGGGACAGATGGCCCATGCCCCCTCCGGTGGTCAGCCCGCCCACCCCGGTGGTGGAGACGATGCCGCCGGTGGTCGCCAGTCCGAAGGCGTGCGTGGCGTGGTTGACGTCCGCCCAGGTGGCGCCGCCCTCGACCCGGGCGGTGCGCGCGTCGGGATCGACCCGGATCCCGCGCATCCCTCCGAGGTCGAGCACCACGCCGTCGTCGCAGGTGCCGTAGCCGGCGACGCTGTGGCTGCCGCCCCGCACCGCCAGGGGCAGCCCCTCCTCACGGGCGAGGCCCACGGTGGCGACGACGTCTCCGGCGTCGGCGGCCCGCACCACCAGCGCGGGGCGTTTGTCGTGCATGGCGTTGTACACCCGGCGTGCCAAGTCGTAGCCGGGGTCACGGGGCCGCACGATCTCACCGTGCACGGCGTCGCGCAGCCGTTCCACCAGCCGGTCGTCCACGGCCGGCACAGAGGTGATCATGGCCGTCACCCGCTCTCCGTCTCCGGATCGGAAGCACTCACACCACCGGTGTACGCGCGGGGACGGCCCCGTCTCATCGGGGGAACGGCTCATTCTCGTCAGGCGGGTATGGGCGGAACGGCCCATGCGGTGCGCGGATCAGGCCAGCCCGTGCCGGTAGGCGTACGCCGTCGCCGCCGCCCGCGAGGACACCTCGAGCTTGGCGAAGATGTTGTTCAGATGGCGGGCTACGGTGTGCTCGCTGATCACCAGCTCCTCGGCGACGGACCGGTTGGTCTCACCCCGGGCGACCAGGCGCAGCACCTGGATCTCGCGCTCCGTCAGACCACCGGGCCGGGGGCGCGCTCCGGCCAGCAGCGCCGCCGCCCGGCGCGCGTCCGGCAGGGCGCCCAGCCGCTCGAAGATCTCTTGGGCCGCCCGCCACTCCATCCGGGCGCCCTCCTCGTCACCGGCCACACGGTCGGCCTCCGCCAGCGCCATCCGCACCTGGGCGGCCTCGTAGGGGACGTCCAGCTCCAGCCAGAGGGCCAGGGCCCGGCGCAGCAGCGGCAGCGCGCGGTCGATGTCATGGGCGGCCAGGGCCACCGCTCCCTGAGCCGCATCGGCGCTCGCATGCACCGGCGTCGACCGTGAACCGCGACGGCGCTGCCACTGCCCGGCCAGGCCGGTCAGCTCCCGCGCGGCCGTGCGGGCCTCGTCGAGGCGGTCCATGGCCAGGGCCACCTCCACCTGGGCGGCGAGCAGCCGGCACCGCCCGACACCGCCGTCCCCCTCCCACGCCAGGGCCGCCCGCAGTGCGCCGGCCGCGGACTCCGCGTGGCCGGCGGCCAGATGCAGCAGCGCCAGACCCGGCTGCGGATCGGCACCCAGCTCGTCCGCCCGGCGATACGCATCCCGCGCCGCGGTGTACTCGCCGCGCCGCCGCCGGACGTCCCCCAGCAGACAGAACGCCCGCCCGGCCACCGGGCGTTCGTTGCGCAGCAGCTCCTCGCAGGTGCGCGCCCCCTCGGCCAGCGCCCCGGTCCAGTCGCCGCGCAGCTCCAGCACCTCGGCCCGGTGCACCCGGCACAGGCCCCGGAAGTTGTTCTCCGCCGGCATGGCGGCGCACCAGTTCATCGCCGCCTCGGTCCACTCGGCGGCGCGTTCCACATCCGCGCAGGCCATGCACCGCTGCAGACCGAGACAGTAGATCCAGCCGGTGAAGAACGAGCTGAGCTCGCCCGCCATCACCGCGCACATCGCCTCGTCGAGCACCTCCAGCCCCTCGGCCATCCGGCCCTGGGCCATCAGCACTCCGGCCTGCGCCTGCACGCTCATGGCGAGCAGGTCCGCGCTGCCGCAGCGCTGGGCGATCCGGCCCATGCCGCGGGCCGTCTCCATCGCCGCGGCGAAGTCACCGCGCTCCTGGGCCCGCTCCGTGTCGACCCAGGCCAGATAGCACTGCTCCACGCAGTCGGGCTGATCGCGCAGATGCCGGCGGGCGCGGCGCAGCCAGCCGGCGGCCACCGCGGACCGTCCGGCGAGCGTGTGCTCGTAGTACAGCAGCCAGGCCATGAGACCGGCCCGCCGCTCGGCGCCCGCCGAGGCGTACCCGGCGTGGGCCCGCGTCCGGCGGTCGATCGACTCCTCGATGTGCCCGCCCCACCAGGCGGCGTCGGCGAAGACGGCCCAGTCGTCGGGGACGAGGCGGGCGGGATCCAGACGGTGCAGCAGGCCATAGGCCTCGGCCCATGCCTCCCGGGCCGCCGCGTCGCGCGCCCGGTGCAGTGCGTCCGCGTCTCCCGCCGGGCCGCGGGACGTGCGCCGGACCGGCCCGGGCGCTCGCCGGGTGTCGGTGCTTCGCTCGGTCACACGCGGCTCCCTTCCCGCTCGCCGCGAGCAGGAGTGCCCGCCCTCAGGATATGCCGGGCCGGGACACGGGGATTCCCGGAAGCTGGCACCTGTCTACGCTGGGCGGCGTGACCGACAGCAGCAGGCGGCCGCTGGCCGTGTTCGATCTGGACAACACGCTCGCCGACACCGCGCACCGGCAGCACTTCCTCGAGCGCAGGCCACGCGACTGGGACGGGTTCTTCGCCGCCGCCCCGCAGGATCCGCCGCTCGCCGAGGGCATCGTCATGGCGCGGGAGAGCGCCCGCGAGTGCGAGATCGTCTACCTCACCGGGCGCCCCGAGCGCTGCCGCCAGGACACGCTGGACTGGCTCCGGGAGCACGGTCTGCCCGAGGGCGCCCTGCACATGCGCGGCAACGCCGACCGCCGGCCCGCCCGGTACACCAAGCTCGCCGTGCTGCGCCGGCTCGCCCGCAACCGGGAGGTCAGGGTGCTGGTCGACGACGACGAGCTGGTCTGCGAGGACGCCCGGCGCGCCGGATTCACCGTGCTGCACGCCCGCTGGGCGACCCCGTCGGACGCGCTCGAGGCCGCCCAGGAACGCGAGGGCCGTACCTGACTCCCGGAGTCCGGGGACCTGCCTGACGCGGGGCCGCCGCACCGCCGGGCGACCCTGGAGGCCCGCGCGGTCTACTCGGTGTCCTCCAGGCGGAAGCCGACCTTGAGGCCCACCTGCCAGTGTGCGATCCGGCCGTCCTCGATCTGGCCGCGCACCTGGGTCACCTCGAACCAGTCCAGGTTGCGCAGCGTCTGCGAGGCGCGCTCGATGCCGTTGCGGACGGCCTGGTCGACCCCGTCGGGCGAGGTGCCGTAGATCTCGGTGACCCGGTAGGTGTGGTTCGACATGCGGGTGCTCCTCTCCGTGCGGCTCCCACCGACACCGGCGGTGCCGCCTGTGTCACACGTCACTCCACCGTGCCCCAAGCCGTGGCCGGGCGCGAGACGTCGGCTCCGTTCGACCGACGGCCCTTGACCCTGCGCATTGGTCCATACCGCGATGCGGCAACCCGTTCGAGCGCGCGCCTGCTCTGCCCCCATGTCGGGTCCCCCTGTCCGCCAGACAGATACAGGACCCCATGTGAGACATCGGCTGCCCGCCCTGTGACCGAGGTGCTCACCGATGCCGACCCGGCCACCGATGCCGACCCGGCCACCGAGGCCGAGCGGGCCTCCCGCCGCATCACCGGGGCCCTCACCGGGAGCTGACCGGCGGGCGCCGAGAGCGACGCCCGCCGGCCGGCGCACGGCGCTCGCCGCCATGTGTCAGCGCACCGTGCTCAGCGACAGCGCGAACCGTCCCCCGGAGTCCGTCCACCAGCGGCTCAGCTCCAGCCCCGCGGCGTCCAGTTCCGCGCGCACGCCCTCCTCGCGGAACTTCGCCGACACCTCGGTGCGCAGCTCCTCGCCCGCCGCGAAGTCCACGGCGAGATCCAGCGCGGGCACCTTCACCGTCTGCGCCGTGCGGGAGCGCAGCCGCATCTCGATCCACTCCCGCTCGGCGTCCCACAGGGCGACATGCTCGAAGGCGGCCGGATCGAAGTCGGCGCCCAGCTCCCGGTTGATCACGGTCAGCACGTTCTTGTTGAAGGCCGCGGTCACCCCGGCCGCGTCGTCGTACGCCCGCACCAGCACCTGCTCGTCCTTGACCAGGTCCGTGCCGAGCAGCAGACAGTCGCCCGGCGCCAGCAGTGCCCGCACGGAGGCCAGGAACGCGGCCCGTTCGCCGGGCAGCAGATTGCCGATGGTGCCGCCGAGGAACGCCACAAGCCGAGGCCCCGGGGCCTGAGGCAGCGTCAGCCGGTCCGTGAAGTCGGCGATCAGCGCGTGCACTTCCAGGCCGGGGTGCTCGGTCACCAGCGCCTCCCCGGCCTGGCGGAGCGCGCTCTCGCTGACGTCGACGGGTATGTAGGTGTGCAGCTCGGTGAGGGCGCCGAGCAGATGCCGCGTCTTCTCCGAGGAGCCGGAGCCCAGTTCCACCAGGGTGCGGGCACCGGCCGCGGCGGCGATCTCGCCCGCGCGGGCGGAGAGGATCTCGCGCTCGGCCCGCGTGGGGTAGTACTCGGGGAGCCGGGTGATCTTCTCGAACAGTTCGCTGCCGTGGGCGTCGTAGAACCACTTCGGCGGCAGCGTCTTGGGGCCACTGGTCAGGCCCCGCAGGACGTCGGCGCGCAGGGCCGCGCCGGCGGCGTCCTCGGGCAGGGTGCGGGTGATGCGGAAAGGGCTCACGTGCTCGGCTCCTTCGGTGACGCGGCTCGGGCGGGGCCCCGAGCGGGGGCGGCCGCCAGGGCGTCGGCCGGCTCTTGCAGAGGGGCGAGCAGCACCTCGGTGCGGCTCGCCGTGAGCAGGGTGCGGTCCGGGACCTCCTGCCAGTGCGGGTCGTCGTCGTAGGGCTCGGAGGCCACGACGGTGCCGCCGCCGGGCCGGGCCAGGTACCACAGGGTGTCGCCCCAGGCGGTGGCCGAGACGGTGTCCCCGTCGGTGAGCAGCAGATTGAGCCGGGACGCGGGGGCGGCCCGGGCGACCTCGAGGACCGTGTCGCCGAGCGCCTGCCCGTCCGGGGTGCCGGACCGCAGCCGGGCCAGCACCAGGGCCCAGACGAACGCCGAGTCGTTGCGGGCCTCCAGCGACAGCAGCTGCTCGGGCGGCAGCCCGGACACCAGCGGCGCGAGGCTGCCCGGCCAGCCGGGGACCGCCCCGTTGTGGCTGAACAGCCAGGTCCCCGCGGCGAACGGTGCCGCGGCCGCCTCCGCGTCCGCGCCCGAGAGCGTGGCGTCCCGCACGGCCGCCAGCAGCGCCCGGGTGCGGACCACCCGGGCAAGGTCGGCGAACGACAGGTCCGCCCAGACCGGCCCGGCCCGCCGGTACCTGGCCGGCACCGGATCGCCCGGCGCGTACCAGCCGACCCCGAAGCCGTCGGCGTTGACCGTGCCGTAGCGCTGGCGGCGCGGCGCCCACGACTGCCGGTACAGGCCGTGCGCCGGTTCCACCAGCAGCCGCCCCAGCGGCTCCTCCGGCCCCACGTAGGCCACATGACGGCACATCAGACGTGCTCCGGGCGTGCGGTGCGGAAGCCGGAGAAGATCTGCCGCCGGATCGGATAGTCCCAGTTGCGGAACGTGCCCCGGCAGGCCACCGGGTCCACCGCGAACGAACCGCCGCGCAGCACCTTGTAGTCGGAGCCGAAGAACACCTCCGAGTACTCGCGGTACGGGAACGCCTTGAAGCCCGGGTACGGCAGGAAGTCGCTCGCCGTCCACTCCCACACGTCGCCGATCAGCTGCCGCACCCCGAGCGGCGACTCACCGGCCGGATAGCTTCCGGCGGGCGCCGGACGCAGGTGCCGCTGGCCGAGGTTGGCGTGCTCCGGGCCCGGGTCGGCGTCGCCCCACGGGTAGCGCATCGAGCGGTCGCCGGCCGGGTCGTACCGCGCGGCCTTCTCCCACTCGGCCTCGGTGGGCAGCCGCCGCCCGGCCCAGCGGGCGTAGGCGTCCGCCTCGTACCAGCACACGTGCAGTACCGGCTCGTCGGGCGGCACCGCCTCGGTGACGCCGAAGCGCCGCCTGAGCCACTGGCCGCCGTCCAGCCGCCAGAACAGCGGCGCGGTGATGGAGCTGCGGCGGATGTGCGCCCAGCCCTCCGGGGTCCACCAGCGCGGGTCCCGGTAGCCGCCGTCCTCGATGAACGCCAGATAGGCGGCGTTGGTCACCGGGGTGGTGTCGATCCAGAACGGCGCCACCTCCCGCACATGCGCGGGCCGTTCGTTGTCCAGCGCCCAGGGCTCGGTGGAGGTGCCCATGGTGAACGGCCCGCCCGGCACCAGGACTTCGGACGGCCCGGTGAACAGCGGTGCCGGGTCCGGATCGGGCGCGGCCAGCGCCTGCGGCCCCTTGCGCAGCTGGTGGGTGATCAGCATCGTCTCGTCGTGCTGCTGCTCGTGCTGCGCGATCATCCCGAAGGCGAAACCGGCCTCGGTCAGCCGGGTCCCGTCGAACGCGGTGCTCTCCAGCACGTCCAGCGCCCGGCCGCGCACCTCGGCGGCGTAGCGGCGGGCCTCGTCCGGCGGGAGCAGCGGCAGCCTGGGGCGTTCGGCGCGCGGGTGCTCGAAGGCGTCGTAGAGGCTGTCGATCTCGGGCCGTATCGCCTCCTGCCCGGCGACGGCCCGCAGCAGCCACTGCTCCTCCTGGTTGCCGATGTGCGCCAGGTCCCACACCAGCGGGGACATCAGCGGCGAGTGCTGGGCGGTCAGATCCGGTTCGTCCACGCACGCGGTCAGCAGGGTGGTGCGGTCGCGGGCGGTGACCAGCGAGGTGACCGCGCGCTCGCGCAGGGTCTCGGTGTCGGGGGCGAGGTCGGTCATGAGCTCACGTCCTTCCCGTACGCGGGCTTCCCGGCGTGGAGTGCGTCGAGCAGGTCGTCGGCGGGACAGCGCCCCCGCCTGACCTGGCGGTCCTCGAACGCCGCCACGGCGTCCACGACCTCACGTGCGGCCCCCAGCCGGGGCAGGGCCTCCAGGGCCGCCGCGAAACACACGGCGGCGATCTCGCGCAGCTCCGGGTCGGCGAGGCCGGTCCGGGCCGCGTCGCGCCACAGCGGATTGTGCGGGGCCGGCCGGCCCAGGGTCCGTTCGGCCAGCGGCTTCACCGCCCGGTAGGCGGTCTCGGTGGCCTGCGGATCGTCGAACAGCGCCGCCGTCACCGCCAGCGGCACGATCCAGCCGTCGTCACCGGGCTGCGCGTCGATCATCCGCAGCTCCAGATGTCCCCGCGGCCGCACCGGCGGGAACAGGGTGGTGGCGTGGTAGTCGAGATCCTCCCGCGTGGGCGGCCGGGGCCACCGGGACCTCGTCCACTCCCGGAAGGTCAGCGACTCCGGCACCTCCCACGGCCCGCCGTCCCGCCGTACGCACATCACCGGCGCGTTCAGCACATGCCGGGCCCACGCACCGCGCGGGTCGGCGTCCAGCGGGGCGCCGCCGGCGCGGCCGGAGCCGATCTGTGCCCAGCGCAGCTGCCGGGTGGACAGCCAGCCGGTGGCCCGGCGCCCGGCCAGCGGGGAGTTGGCGAACACGGCGACCAGGACCGCGCCGAGCTGGTGCGCCAGCCACCAGCGCCGTACGTGTCCCAGCGGGCCGGGCTCCTCGTACCCGGCGTCCACACAGACCTGCACCGAGGCGGAGGTGCACATCATGGCCCGGCCGGCGGGGCCCTCCCGGTCGAGGCAGGCCTCCATGGCGTCGTAGCGCGGTTCACGCAGGTAACGGCGGGGCGAGTGCCAGGGATCGTGGCCCAGGCCGACCAGTCGCAGACCGTCCTCGCGCAGTACCGCGCGCACGGCCTCGAGGTCGGCGGAGACGGTGCCCACGCACTCGGTGAGCGACCCGGCGGGCGGCGAGCTCAGCTCCAGCTGGCCGCCGGGCTCCACGGTGAGCGCCGATCTGAGGGGCAGCGTCCGCAACGCGGCATAGGCCGCTTCGAGTCGTTCGGACGAGACGGGGAGCTGCGGGCTGCGCAGCTCGTGAACGAGCCATTCCACCTCGACTCCGAGGCGGCTCGGCGGTCCGGTCTTGAAGCAGATGCCGCGGACCACGGCGTCCGCCTCCGCCTCGGTGATGGCGGGAGGCGGGTCGGTACAGCCACCTGCCGATGCAGACATGTCGGGATCCTCCTGAGATACCACCATGCCGGTCCGGGGCTCGGTGGGCCCGGCCGGCAGCGACGCGTCCCACCCAAGACGGTGGGGGCGCCGGGCACAAGGGCGCCTGCCGACGGGTTCCCGGTCTGTCACACTCCTCTCCAGGCCCCCGGCCTGGGCTTTCTCCGGCGTTCCCGGCTCCCGGCGGGGAGGGAAACTGCGTTGCGCCGCGTCCCCAGGATCACCCAGGATGCGTGCATGAGCACGACGAGGGAGATCGCGCGGCTCCCGCACACGCCGCGCACGGGGGTCGGGGCATGAGCGGGCGCCTGCGCGATCTCGCACGGGAGACGGAGCGGATCGTGGCGGCCGGGCGCTACCGCGCGCCGGACGGCCGCGAGGTGTCCCTGAGGGCGGAGCTGGACGCCGCCCTGGCCGGGACCCGGCTGTACGGCCCGGAACCGGTCCCGGTGCCGCGGTTCCGTCCCGTCGCCACCCGGTTCGAGGTGACCGGCGAGAGCAGCCTCCAGGCCGCCCGCCGCCTCGCCTCCGGCACCGGTGCCTGCACGCCCGCCGTACTGAACTTCGCCTCCGCCCGCAACCCCGGGGGCGGCTATCTCAACGGCGCCAAGGCCCAGGAAGAGGCCCTGTGCCGCGCCTCCGCCCTGTACACCTGCCTGCTGCGCGCCCCCGAGTACTACGACCACCACCGCGCCGACCGCGACCCCTTCTACTCGGACCGCGTGATCCACTCACCCGGTGTGCCCGTCTTCCGCGACGACCGGGGCGTGCTGCTGAACGAGCCGTTCACGGCCGGCATCCTCACCTCGCCCGCACCGAACGCGGGCCTCGTCCTGCGCACCGCCCCGGAGCGCGCGGACGAACTGCCCCGCGCCCTCGCGGTCCGCGCCGAGCGGGTCCTGGAGACCGCGGCCGCCCACGGCTACCGCGCCCTTGTGCTGGGCGCCTGGGGCTGCGGGGTGTTCCGCAACGACCCCGCACAGGTGGCCGGCGCGTTCCGGGCCCTGCTGGAGCCGGGCGGGCGCTTCGCCGGGGCGTTTGCGCACGTGGTCTTCGCCATCCTGGACCGGCGCGGCGAGACCCGAGGGGCCTTCGACCGCGCCCTCGCCGGCCTGACCCGCGCGGACATCGCGCCTCAGCTCCAGCCGTAGCCGGCCTGACCCGCGCGGACATCGCGCCTCAGCTCCAGCCGTAGCCGGCCTGACCCGCGCGGACATCGCGCCTCAGCTCCAGCCGTAGCCGGCCTGACCCGCACGGACATCGCGCCTCAGCTCCAGCCGTAGCGCTCCCTGAGGCGGTGGCGGACCAGGTCGAAACGCATCCGGTCCAAGGCGCACGCCTCCCGGCGCATGCCCTCCTCGTGCAGTCGCAGCACCCGGTCGAGGGCCACCCAGGACGCCCGGCCGGACCGGTCCCAGGGACCGCTCCCGATCGGCACCCAGTCCCGGTCGCCGTCGTGGTCCTTGCTGGACAGCTGCACCGCGAGCAGCGTCCCCGCGGGCTCACGGGCCACCACCAGCACCGGCCGGTCCTTGCCCCGGCCGTCCCGCTCCTCGTAGGGGACCCAGGTCCAGACGATCTCCCCCGGATCGGGGTCGCCGTCGTACGCGGGCGAGTACTCGGTGCGCACCCGGCCCACCTCGCGGGGGTCGGCCTCGGTGGTCGCGCCGGGGCCGAAACGGCCGGGGACGTTCTCAGGGCTGTAGGCGGTCACAGACGTACCGTACGCGGACGTGCGTGAAAGCCGGACGGCGGGTAACCCGGCAAGCGGTGGGGTCCGGCAGGGACGGCCGGGCCCTGCCCCGTCCCCGGGACGACGCACCACCGCTGGGAGCTCGCCGTGACCACCGCACTGATCGTCATCGACATGATCAACACCTACGATCACAAGGACGCCGAGCTGCTGATCCCCTCCGCCGAGCCCGTCGTCCCGGTCATCGCCGACCTGCTCAAACGCGCCCGCCGCCGCGACGTCCCGGTCATCTACGTCAACGACAACTTCGGCGAGTGGCGCTCGCACCACGGGGAACTGCTGGAGAAGGCCCTGTCCGGGCCGCACGCCCGGCTCGTCGAACCGCTGCGCCCCGACGACTCCTCCCTCTTCGTCGTCAAGGCCCGGCACTCGATCTTCTTCGAGACGCCGCTGAACTACCTGCTGAGCCAGCAGGGCATCGACCGGCTCGTGCTGTGCGGCCAGGTCACCGAGCAGTGCATCCTGTACTCCTCACTGGACGCCCACATCCGCCACTACCAGGTCGTCGTCCCGCGCGACGCCGTCGCCCACATCCACGCCGACCTCGCCGACGCGGCGCTGCGCATGATGGAACGGAACATGGGTGCCAAGGTGTGCGAGAGCGGAGAACTGTGGAACTGAACCGTGCCGAAGGCCCAGGGTCCCCCGGAGCACCCGGCGTCCCCGTCGAGCTGCGGCCCTACCTGACCGAGCTGGTCGACCGGACGCGTGCCGTGTGCGGGACCGAGCTGGTGAGCGTGCTGGCCGTCGGCTCCGTCGCGCTCGGGGACTACCGGCACGGACGCAGCGACGTCGACGTGACCGTCGTGGTGACACCGGGCCTTCTCGCACCGGCACTCAAGGAGCTGGCCGGCGCACTCAGTCACCCGGCCCTTCCGTGCCCCGCCGCCGGGCTCGAACTCGTCGTCTACGACGCGGACTTCGCGGCCCGCCCGTCCGGCGAGGCCGGATACCTCCTCGACCTCAACACCGGCGACGGGCTGCCCGGCAAGGTCAGCTACGACCCGGCCGAGTCCCAGCCCTTCTGGTACGTCATCGACCGCTCCGTGGCACGGCAGTCCGGTCTTCCGCTGTACGGCACGCCGGCGCAGCAGGTCGTCGCCGCGCCCGAACACCCCGTACTGCTCAGCGCACTTCGCGCCTCTGTCCGCGAACACGAGGAAGGGGAGGGGCACTTGGCGGACAACCGGGTGCTCAACGGCTGCCGCTCCCTGATGTTCTGCCGCACCGGCCGCTGGCTGCCCAAGCGCCGGGCCGCGGCGGCGGTGGCCGAGGCCGAGCCGGCCTTCCGGCCCCTGCTCGAAGCCGCCTTGCACAGCTTCGAACGCCCGCGCGCCGAGGCGCTCCCGCTGCCGCGGGACGAGGTGCGTGCCTTCCTGAAGCGGGTGGCCGAGGGCGTGGAGGAGGCGCAGGCGGCCGCAGCCGGCGGTGCCGCACCGCGCTGACCTGCCGCGTTTCTCACGTCACGGGTCGCCGGCGCCCGTCGTGCCGTCTCGCCGACAAGCGGAACGCGCCCCTACAATTCCTGGCGACTCGTCGGGGGAGCCGTCATGGAGACCATCATCGTCCAACTGCCGGACGCCACGGATCCGCAGGACCATCTGCCCGGCCGGCCATCCGGTGACAGGGGAGGCAAGCCGCGGCTGCTGCACCTGGGACCCGGCGACATCGTCTCCTTCGGCCGGGGGCAGCCCGGTGGCACGGATGTGGCCATCCCGCTCGACGACCCCGGAATCTCCCGTCACGCGGGCCAGTTGGAGGCGGCCGGCGACTACTGGCGGCTGTCCAACTTCAGCCGCAGCGTGTCCTACGTGGTGGAGAACCTGGAGGGCGCCGGCGAGTACCTGACCGTCGCACCGGGCCGGCTCGGCGCACCCGTGCCCTTCGAGTTCTCCCGCGTGGTGCTGCCCGCACTGGGCGGCACCGCCTCCTTCAAGGTGTTCGCCCCGCAGCACGCCTACCTCGGCGACCGGCCGGCCGACGGCCTCGGCGAGCAGACCGTCCACCCCTTCGCGCTCGACCCCACGGCCAAGTACTTCCTGGTGCTGGTCGCGCTGTGCGAGCCCCGGCTGCGCGACCCCTCGGACTCCACGCTGCCGGGCGTCGGGGAGATCGTGGAACGCCTCCGCCCGCTCGAGTCCTGCCGCGACCTCACCCGTTCGGCGGTGAACTACCACATCGACTACCTGGCCTTCACCAAGCTGCGCCTGGACCCGGGGGAGGAGCCTGGCACGTCCGCCGACGGCGGCGGCCGCACCGGAGCCAAGCGGGCCCGGCTCGCCTCGGTCGCGCTGCGCTTCGGCCTGGTCCGCGAGGAGCACCTCGCCCTGCTGCCGCGCAGGACCCGGACCTGACCCGCCCACCCTGATATCCGTCCTGACCCATCCTGATATCTGTCAGGTGTCGCACCGGTGGTGACGGCCCGTAGGGTCACGATCACCGGGCGACGGCGGCGAGCCGTCGCCTCCGAGTCACCACACGCCGACACAGGAAAGAGGGACCATGAGCCGCCGTTCGCTCAGGACTCTGCTCGCCGCCGGGGGTGCCGCCGCGGTGATGGCGCTCCTGCCCGCCTCCGCCGTCGCCGCCCCGCACTCGGGCGGCAACTACGGTGCCTACGGGATGGAGGGGCAGTACCCCACCATCTCCAGCTGCTCAGGGACCTTCCGGCAGGTCGGGGGCACCAGGCACGCCGACGGCATGGCGCTGAAGTACTTCTACTCGGACAAGTGCGGTTCCTTCGCCCGGATCGAGAAATCGCGGACCAACTGTGCCGCGGTGCTGGAGCGTTCGAACAACGGGGTGGGCCGCGCCGACGGCTGGGTCTCCGAGACCGTCGACCCCGGCATCAACTACGCCTACACGATGATCGGCAACAACCTGCACGGCCGGGTCTCCCGGGCGCTGCTCGCCTGCGACGGCCACGTCCTCGCCGCGACCGGCTGGTACTGACGACTGACGGCTCGCGACGGCCACGGGGCCGACCGCCGACGGCCACGGGGGACGACCGCCGGCGGTTCACGGGGGAGCCCGCCGGCGGTTCACGGGGGAAAGGCCTGTGGGCGGCACCGGAGTCACGGTGCCGCCCACAGGCGCTTGTCCATCCCCCGTCGGGCCGGCTGCGCGGATCAGCAGTCGGGCACGCCCTCGATCTTCTGGCCGCCGCGCAGGTAGAGGTTGTTCACCCAGGCGATGTCGCTGCCGGAGAACTCCTGGACGGCGGTCCACCAGTTGTTGGTGCCCACCGCCGGGTCGGTCACGGTCTCGCCCTGCGTCTGGCAGACCGCGTCCAGCCAGTACTTCGACCGGACCGCCAGCACGTTGGAGTTGCGGGTCGGGTGCTCGCGCAGGTTGACGTCCGTGGCCCAGATGTAGACGTCGGTCAGCGTCGGGTCGCCGCCGGCCGGAGCGGCGGGCGCGGCGGGAGCGGCCTGCGCGGTGGCGGCGAGTGCGCCGACGGCGAGCACGGCCGCGCCCAGCGCGGTGGCGGTACGGCGGGTCAGCTGCTTCATGTTGTCCCCCGGACATCGACTGTGTGTTCCTTGCCTGCGGCCCTGACCGGCACATCGCCGGAGGGGCCGCCGCTTCAGCACACTAGGGACCCGCGGGACGTAAGTGTTCCTGACAGATGTCAGGGCACCGGGGCACGGTTTACCAGCGCCGCAGCGGGCTACGCGGCGGACACGGGGGGTTCGTGACGGGCCAGTTCCTGGAGGTGCCCATGACCCGGCGGATACGGGACGTGATGTCACCGGACACCGCGTCCGTCGAACCCATGACCACGGTGGCACGGGCGGCGCGCCTGATGCGAGAGCGGGACATCGGCGACGTGCTGGTGGCCTACGACTGCGACCTCTTCGGCGTGCTCACCGACCGGGACATCGTGCTGCGCTCGGTCGCCGAGGGCGCCGACCCCGAGATCACCACCGTCGGCTCGCTCTGCTCCCGCCCGCCGCTGGTGACGGTCACCCCCGAGGACACCACCGACCACGCCGTCCGGCTGATGCGCGAGCATGCCGTCCGCCGCCTGCCCGTCGTGGAGCACGGTGGCTGCCCCGTGGGCATCGTCAGCATCGGCGACCTCGCCACCACGGAGGACCCGCACTCGGCCCTGGCCGACATCAGCAGGGCGAACGCCACCCACTGACCGGACTGCACGGCTCAAAGTGACCGGACCGCTGACCGGCCGCCGCCCTGCCCTCACCGCCGGTACACGCCGCCCTGCCCTCACCGCCGGTACAGGCCCACCAGCGCGCCCTCGGCCACCCGCGCCTTCTCCACCGCCTCGTGCACCTGCTCCGCCCGCGGAGCCTCGGGCAGCACACAGGGCCCGGACAGCGCATACAGCCGGAACACATAGCGATGCGGGTCGTCACCGGGCGGCGGATGCGGCCCGCCCCAGCCGCGCTCGCCGAACCCGTTGACGAGCTCGGTGCCACCCGGCGGCACCTGCCCCTCACCGGTCCCGTCACTGCGCGGATCGATCCCGACCACCACCCAGTGCACGAACGAGCCCGAGGGCGCATCGGGATCCTCACAGAGCAGCACCAGCTCCTTCGCCTCCTCCGGTACCCCGCTCCACCGCAGCGGAGGCGAGACGTTAGCCGCCTCATACGCATACCGGCGCCCGATGAAGCCGCGCTCCTCGAAGGCGCCACTGCCGATGTCGATGCCGGTCATGCCTGCCGGAGTACCCCTGCGGCCACGGCCGAATCGATGCGCGCCTCTGCCGCGACCCGCCAACACGGAGCGGCTCGCGTCGTCCGGGCCCCTCACACCGGTTCGTCCGCCAGATAGGGCGGGGCGGGGTCGTACTGGATGTGGCGGCGCACCCGGCGGGCGTGGTCGCGGCCGTGCAGCCGGCCGACGAGCCACAGGGCGCTGTCGATGCCGGCGGACACGCCCTGGCTGGTGACGACATTGCCGTCGACGACATAGCGCACCTCGCGGGCGACCGTCACATCACCGAGAGCCTCGAGGCTGTCCTCGTGGCTCCAGTGGGTGGCCACCCGGCGTCCGCGGGCGGGACCGGCGGCGTGCAGCAGGAAGGTGCCGGTGCACACGGCGTGCACCCAGTCGGCCCGGTCCGCCGTCCTCGCGATCCAGTCGGTGATCACCTCGTTCCGCGGCTGTACCGTGCGCGCTCCCCGGCCTCCCGGCACATGGAGGACGTCCAGGGGCGGGTGGTCGTCGATCGTGTGGTCGGGCAGCACGCGCAGGCCCTTGTTGCAGCGCACGGGTCCCGGGCCCTCGGCGATCAGCACCGCCCGGTCGCCGCGGTCGCGCAGCCGGGCGGATACCGTGAACACCTCCCAGGGGCCGACGAAGTCCAGTTCCTCCGCGTCGTCGAAGACGAGCAGTCCGTAGGTCGTCATGCCGGATGATCCTCCAAGGTGTCGTGCGGGCGCGGCGCGGTGGAGCGGAAGCGGGAGCGGTAGTCGGACGGGGTGACGCCGAGCCGCCGGTGGAACGTGCGGCGCAGGCTCTCGGCGGTGCCGAAGCCGCAGCGGCGGGCCACGGCCTCCAGCGGCTCGTCCCCCTCGGTCAGGGCCCGCTGCGCCGCCTCGATCCGCACCAGCTCCACATACGCGGCGGGCGGCAGGCCGAGCTCCGCGGTGAACCGGCGCTGGAGATGCCGCGGGCTGAGACCCGCGTGCGCGGCGAGGTCGGCGACCGAGTGCCGGGCACCCGGGTCCGCGTGGATCGCGTCCACCGCGGCGCGCAGCGGGTCGGTCGCCGGCTGCCGCGACCACAGCGCCACGCTGAACTGCGACTGACCGCCCGGCCGGCGCAGGAACAGCACCAGGTCCCGGGCGACCGCATGTGCGACGTCCCGGCCCAGGTCGTCCTCCACCAGGGCCAGCGCCAGATCCATGCCCGCGGTGACGCCGGCCGATGTCCACACCCGTCCGTCCCGCACGAAAATCGGGTCACAGTCCACCCGCAGCCCGGGATGCTCGCGCGTCAACTGCCGTGCCCGTGCCCAGTGCGTGGTGACCCTGCACCCCTCCGGCAGCCCCGCGGCGGCCAACAGGAACACCCCGCTGCACACCGAGGTCACCCGCCGGGCGCCCCGTGCCGCCCGCGCGACCCAGGCGACCAGCGCCTCGTCGTGCCGTGCCTCGTCCACACCGCGGCCGCCCACCACGACGAGCGTGTCCGTGCCCGCCGGATCCAGGTCGTCCACGCCGTATTCGGCATGCACCAGCAGCCCGCTGCTCGACCGGACGGGTCCCGCACGGCGTGCCACGGTGCGGCAGGCGTAGCCGCCGGCGTGACGCGCCGCGCGCTGGAACACCTCGTGCGGGCCGGTGAGATCGAGAGGCTGGAAGCCGTCGAAGACGACGAAGTCGATACGGCGCGGTGCGCCACGGTGCCAAGTCACACCGTCAACGCTCCACCGGCGCGGCGGACGGCGTCAACGACACGCATCCCACACTTCGCGCCACGCGAGAAGGCCGGTGGCGTGGCGCATCGGGCACCGGCAGAGGGGTACACGGGGAGCCGAGTGCTGCTGGTGGGGAGAGGGAGGAGGGGCGGAGATGCGCTTCCGGGATCGTCGGCAGGCCGGGCGTGAGCTGGCCGAGCGGCTGCGTGGGCTGGGGGAGGAAGGGGGGTGGTCCGATGTGGTCGTCCTCGCTCTGCCTCGCGGTGGGGTCGCCGTGGGGCGGGAGGTGGCGCGGGCCTTCGGGGCGCCGCTGGATGTGCTGGTGGTGCGGAAGATCGGGGCGCCCTTCCACGAGGAGTACGGCGTCGGTGCCATGGCCGGTGACGAGGTTCCGCTGTTCGACCAGGAGGCCCTGTACCGGCTGGGGCTGAGCGAGGCGGATCTGGAACCGGTGGTGGAGCGGGAGCGCGCCGAGCTGCGCCGGCGCGAGGCGCTGTACCGCCAGGGGCGTCCCGCACCGGAGCTCGCGGGCCGGACGGTGATCGTGGTGGACGACGGTCTGGCCACCGGTTCGACGGCCCGGGCCGCTCTGCGTTCGGTGCGGCGGAAGGGCCCGGCCCGGCTGATCTTCGCGGTGCCGGTCGCCTCGCCGGAGGGTGCCGCGCTGATGCGGAGGGAGGCCGACGAGGTGGTGTGCCTGTCCGAGCCGGCCGGGTTCATGGCCGTCGGGCAGTGGTACGACGACTTCGAGCAGCTGACGGACGAGGACGTGCTGGCCGCGCTGCAGGAGCGGGCCGAGGGCGCGGGAGGCCGGTGAGCCGGGGCGGAAGGTGCCGCTCGGGGTCTTTCAGATCACCTTGGGTCTTTCAGATCACGGCGTCGGCGCGGAGGGCCTCGATGGCGGCGGGGGAGTGGCCCAGCTCCGTGAGGATCGCGTCGGTGTGCTCGCCGACGGCAGGTACCGGGTCCATGCGCGGGGGGAGCCCCGCGAGGTCGGCGGGCGGGAGGAGGGCCTCGACGGTCGTGCCGCCGGGTACTTCCACCTCGCTCCAGCGGTCGCGGGCGGTGAGGACCGGGTGGGCGAGGAAGGCGGGCATGTCGTTGACGCCGGCGCAGGCGATGCCGATGGACTCCAGGTCCTTCAGCAGCTCGTCGGCGTCCGAGCGGGCGAAGCGCTCGGCGATGACGGTGTTCAGCTCCTCGCGGTGGGCGACCCGGGCGGAGCTGGTGGCGAAGCGCGGATCGTCCGTCAGATCGGGGCGGCCGAGGAACTCGGTGCACAGCGCCGCCCACTCGCGCTCGTTCTGGATGGAGAACAGCACCTCCCGGCCGTCGGCCGCGCGGTAGGTGCCGTAGGGGGCGATGGTCGCGTGCTGGGTGCCCAGGCGTGGCGGCTGGCTGCCGCCGTAGCGGGTGTAGTAGGCGGGCTGGCCCATCCACTCGCCGAGCGCCTCGAACAGGGACACCTCCACCGGGTGCGCCTCGCCGGTGGTGGCGCGGGTGTAGAGGGCGGTCAGGATCCCGCTGTAGGCGTACATCGCGGCGGCGATGTCGGCCACGGAGATGCCGGTGCGGGCGGTGCCCTCGGGCGTGCCGGTGAGCGACACCAGCCCGGTCTGGCACTGCACCAGCATGTCGTACGCCTTGCGGTCGGCCCACGGGCCGGTGGTGCCGTAGCCGGAGATGGTGCACGGGATCAGCCGCGGGTAGCGCCGGGTCAGCTCCTCGGTGCTCAGGCCCAGGCGGTCGGCGGCGCCCGGCGCCAGGTTCTGCACGAAGACGTCCGCGCCCTCCAGCAAGCTGTGCAGGATCTCCAGGCCGCGCGGGTCCTTGAGATTGAGGGTCAGGGACTCCTTGGAGCGGTTGATCCAGACGAAGTAGCTGGACTGCCCGTGCACGGTGGTGTCGTAGTGCCGGGCGAAGTCGCCCTCGCCGGGCCGCTCCACCTTGATCACCCGGGCGCCGAGGTCGGCGAGCTGCCGGGTGGCGTAGGGCGCGGCCACGGCCTGTTCCAGACTGACTACCGTGACCCCCGACAGGGGATGTTTCCGCACGCCCGTGCCTCCGCTCCCGGCGGGATCATCCGTCCCGGCAGTTTCGATTAGTACGCGGGATCATCCGTCCCGGCAGTTTCGATTAGTACGGGTGTGCTCCGCCGCCTGTCAACGCCGGTCCAGGCCCGCTCAGGGCGCCGGGTCGCCCCACGGGAGATCGGCGGGCCTGCTGCGCGACACGATGCGCATGCCCTGGTCACCGACGACACGGACCTGCAGCGAACCGCAGCCGCACCGGGTCCAGACGGTGCTGCCCGTCGCGGTGCCGTGCCGCGACACCACCTGGAACGGCTCGGCCCGGTCCGGCCAACCGCAGTACGGGCACGTGGAGGTGCCGGTGGTACCCGTGGTGCCGGTCGTGCTGGCCATGATGACTCCTTCGACTCTCCGTGTGCGGGGTGCTGGTGTGGCCGCTGTCGCGTGCGGTGCTCCTGCGGCCGTCGTTCGGCCTGACACAGCCAGGGTGCGGCCTGACATTCGTTCACGTCCAGGTTGACTTTCTGGAGATGACCGTGAAGCGTGGCCTACATGATTGACCTGCGCCGGCTGCACGTCCTCAGAGCGGTGGCCCACTACGGCACGGTCACCGCGGCGGCCCAGGCCCTGCACTTCACACCCTCCGCCGCCTCCCAGCAGATCCGTCAGCTCTCCCGGGACCTCGGCGTCGACCTGCTGGAGCCGCAGGGGCGCGGTGTGCGGCTCACCCCGGCCGCGCAGAGTCTGCTGGCGCACGCCGACGCCATCCAGGCCCGCTGGGAGCAGGCGGAACTCGACCTGCGGGCCGATCACGGCGCCCCGGCGGGCCCGTTGCGGGCGGCCGGGTTCGCGGTGGCCGTCTCGGTGCTGCTGGCGCCCATGGCGGCGCGGCTCGGCGAGCGTCATCCCCGGCTGTCCGTCCGCATCACGGAGACGGGGGTGCCGCAGAGCTTCGACCTGCTCTTCGAGGGCGCGGTCGACCTGGCCGTGGTGGAGGCCACGCCGCACAATCCGCCGCTGAGCGACACACGGTTCGACCAGCAGCCTTTGCTGGACGACCCGTTCGACCTGGTGGTGCCGGAGGGGCACGTGCTGGCCGGGCGGGAGCGGATCGACCTGGCGGACGCGGCGCACGAGCCGTGGATCGCTCCGGTGCCCGAGAGCCCCTGCCGGACGCATGTGATGTCGGCGTGCGGCGCGGCCGGCTTCACCCCGGACGTGGTGCACCACGCCCTCGACTGGAACGTCACCGCCCATCTGGTCGCCAACGGCCTCGGCGTGGCCCTGATCCCACGCCTGGCGCACCTCACGCCGCACCTCCCGATCACCCGTGTCCGCTGCTCCGGCCATCCCCGCCGCAAGCTGCTGACCGCCACCCGCGGCGGCGGCCACGCCCGCCCGGCGGTCCGCGCCGCCCTGAAGGAACTCCGGGAACTGGCGCCCACGGCGGTGGCCTGAACGGCCTGCGTTGGCTTGAGCAGACGGCAGACGGCAGACGGCAGACGGTGGTGGCCCGCGCCGGCGCGGGCCCTCATCCAACGGGCGTAATTCTCTCATCGCGGACATCGCGCCCCGCGCCCGCCCCAAGGACCTCGCGTTGCCGGTCGGTTCGCGAGCGATGGGGGGCCTGTTCGTCTCGGGGGTGGCGCGTCGGTCTGGCCAGGGAGCGCTGCTCCGTTCGCCCGCCTCGTGGGCGTCGCGTTGTCCTGCCCTGAGAGCCTCCCCGCCGCCACGCTGCCCGCGCCGCAGCCTCCGCGCTCCCTGCGTCAGCAGCCTCCGCGCCGCCTACGCGCCACGGGTCCCCGCCCGCAACCCGTCCATGACGATGTCCAGCAGCCGGGCCGCGCGGGGCTGCCAGTCGCTGTGCGGGTCCAGGTGCCACAGGCCCGCGATGGCGAGGTAGAAGTCCTCGGGGGTCAGCCCGGGCCGGATGGTGCCGGCCGCCTCGCCGGCCCGCAGCAGGCGGTCGATCGCGGCGGTGATCGGGGCCTTGCCCGGCGTCGCCGGGCTCCCCGGTGCGCTGGTGGCCTGCCGGATCGCGTCCGCGAGGCCGGCCTTGGTGATGGCGAACCGGGCGAACCGGTCCATCCACTCGCGCAGGGCCCGGTCCGGCTCCCGCGTGCACAGCAACTGGTCCGCGGTGTCGGCGACCTGCTGCACCTCGTGCCGGTAGATCTCCAGGACCAGCGCCTCGCGGTTGGGGAAGTTGCGGTAGAAGGTGCCCTGCCCGACCCCCGCCTTCTTGGCGATCTGGCTCAGCGGGACGTCCGCCGAACGGGTCAGCTCGGCGACGGCGACTTCCAGGATCCGCTCCCGGTTGCGCTGGGCGTCCGAGCGCAAGGGTGCGTCCTTGTCCTGCCCCACTCGTCCTCCTCGTGGGTCGCGGCCGGAATCGACCCCTTGCTAACCGGACAGCTGTCCACTACGGTTTCCGAAGTATCGGACAGCTGTCCGTTTACTGCTTTCCAGTCATCGTATCGGCGCGCCCGCGCGCTGTCTGCACACCCCCCAGCCCGGCCAGACCCCGTCATAGCCCGGCCAGACCCCGTCATCCGTCCGCCGTCCGGAAGGCCGCCACCGGCGCCTGCCCGGATCCGTGCAGGAAGGCTGTTCATGCTTCCCTCGACGTCCAGCACCGTCACCCTGAACATCAACGGCGAGAAGCACCAGCTGTCGCTCGACCACCGCACCACACTGCTCGACGCCCTGCGTGAGCGCCTGGACCTCACCGGCACCAAGAAGGGCTGCGACCAGGGCCAGTGCGGCGCCTGCACCGTCCTGGTCGACGGCCGCCGGACCCTGGCCTGCCTGCAGCTCGCCGTGGCCGCCGAGGACCGCGAGATCACCACCATCGAGGGCATGGCCCGGGGCGGCGGACTGCACCCGGTCCAGCAGGCGTTCCTCGAACTCGACGGCCTGCAGTGCGGGTACTGCACACCCGGCCAGATCTGCTCCGCCGTCGCCGTGCTCGAGGAGCACGCCGCGGGCTGGCCCAGCGCCGTCACCGAGGACGTACGGCCCGAGCACG
Organism: Streptomyces thermospinosisporus; assembly: GCF_039526425.1. Classification (NCBI taxonomy): domain Bacteria; kingdom Bacillati; phylum Actinomycetota; class Actinomycetes; order Kitasatosporales; family Streptomycetaceae; genus Streptomyces; species Streptomyces thermospinosisporus. Next base: position 23,087 of record NZ_BAAAIZ010000028.1, on the reverse strand, counting down.
GGCCGCCCGAGCTGACCCCCGAGGAGATCCGCGAACGGATGAGCGGCAACCTCTGCCGCTGCGGCGCCTATGTGTCGATCGTCGAGGCGGTCGCCCGCGCCGCGCAGTCCGAAGAGAGCCACAAAGAGGAGGCGGCATGAGGGAGTTCGGATACCGGCGCGCCGACGACGTCACCGGCGCGGTGGCCCTCCTCGACGCGGACCCCGGCGCCCGCTACCTCGGCGGCGGCACCAACCTCGTCGACCTGATGAAGACCGGCGTCGAACGCCCGGCCCGCCTCGTCGACATCCGCCGTCTCCCGCTGGACGGCATCGAGCCGACCGACGACGGCGGACTGCGCATCGGGGCCACCGTCACCAACAGCGACCTCGCCGCCCACCCGGAGGTGCGCCGCCGCTACCCGGCGCTCAGCCAGGCCGTCCTGGCCGGCGCCTCCGGTCAGCTGCGCAACATGGCCACCGTCGGCGGCAATCTGCTGCAGCGCACCCGCTGCGGCTACTTCGCCGACGTGACCAATCCCTGCAACAAGCGGGAACCGGGCAGCGGTTGCCCCGCGATCCGGGGCGAGCACCGCAACCACGCCATCCTCGGTGCCTCCGAGCACTGCGTGGCCGTGCACCCCTCCGACATGGCGGTGGCGCTGGCCGCGTTCGACGCCGTCGTCTCCTACGAGACCGCCGACGGGCCGGGGGAGCTGCCGCTCGCCGACCTCTACCTGCCGGTCGCGGACACCCCGCACCGGGAGACCGCGCTGCCGCGGGGCGCGCTGATCACCGCGGTCACCCTGCCGGCCGCCCCGGTCGCCGCCCGCTCCCGCTACCGCAAGGTGCGTGAACGCGCCTCCTACGCCTTCGCCATCGGCTCGGTCGCCGCCGCCCTCGACGTGCGGGGCGGCGTCGTACGGGACGTGCGCCTGGCGTTCGGCGCGGTCGCCTCCCGCCCCTGGCGGGCGCACGCCGCCGAGCGCGCGCTGCTCGGCGCCCCGGCCGACGCCGGGCACTTCGCCGCCGCCGCGGACGCCGAGCTGGCCGCCGCCCGCCCGCTGCCCGGCAACGCCTACAAGGTGACCCTGATGCGCAATCTCGTCGTGGCCGTACTGACCGACCTCGCCCAGGAGGCCGCCCGATGACCACCACGACCCCTCGCCCCGCCACGGCGGCCGGCGCGGTCGGCACGGCCCACCCCCGCGTGGAGGGCCTGGAGAAGGTCACCGGAGCCGCCCGCTACGCCGCCGAGTTCCCCCTCCCGGGTCTCGCCCACGGCTGGCTGGTCGTCTCCCGCGTGGCCCGCGGCCGCATCCGTTCCATCGAGACCGGTCCCGTCCTGGCGATGCCCGGCGTCCTCGCCGTCCTGCACCACGGCAACGCACCCCGGCTGAACACCGACTTCGAGGGGCTGTTCGGCCGTCCCGACCAGACCGCGGCCGTCTTCCAGCACGACCGGGTGCCGCACGCGGGCTGGCCCGTCGCCCTGATCGTCGCCGAGACGCCCGAACAGGCCCGCGCGGCCGCCGAGTCGCTCACCGTGACCTACGACGAGGAGCCGCACGACATCGCGTTCACCGCGGACCGGCCGGACGCCTGCACGGTGGACGACCACATGCCCGGGGTGACGGAGAAGGGCGACCTGGAGGCCGAACTCGCCGCCTCCGCCGCCGTCGTGGACGCCGAGTACACCACTCCCGAGGAACACCACGCCATGATGGAGCCGCACGCGGCGACCGCGCGCTGGGAGGACGGCCGGCTCGACCTCCTCGACTCCAACCAGGGCACCACCCGGGTGCAGCGCGAACTGGCCGGCCTGTTCGCCCTCGACCCCGCCGGCATCCGGGTGCGCTCCGAGCACATCGGCGGCGGATTCGGCAGCAAGGGCCTGCGCGCCCACCAGGTCGCCGCCGCGATGGCCGCCCGCGTACTGGACCGGCCGGTGCGTGTGGTGCTGACCCGGCGTCAGATGTTCAGCCTCACCGGCCACCGCAGCCCCACCGTCCAGCGGGTCCGGCTCGGCGCCGGCGCCGACGGACGGCTGCGCGCCCTGGAGCACCGCTCGCTCAACCGCACCTCCACCGTGCACGAGTTCCTCGAACCCGCCGCCATCCCGGCTCGGGTGATGTACGACGCGGACGCGCACCGCACGGCCATGGAGATGGTGCGCCTCGACGTGCCGTCACCGACCTGGATGCGCGCCCCGGGTGAGGCGCCGGGCTCCTTCGCCCTGGAGTCGGCGCTCGACGAACTCGCCGAAAAGCTGGGCCTCGACCCGATCGAGCTGCGGCTGCGCAACGACCCCGAGCGCGGCCCGGTCTCCGGGCTGCCGTTCGCCGGGCGCAATCTCGCCGCCTGCTTCCGCGAGGGCGCCCGCCGGTTCGGCTGGGCCGGCCGCGACCCGCGCCCCGGCGTCCGGCGGGAGGGCCGCTGGCTGCTCGGCACCGGCACCGCCGCCGCGTCCTTCGGCGCCGGAGCGGGACCGTCCACGGCGACCCTGACCGCCGAACCCGACGGCACCTTCACCGTGCGCATCGCGGCCGCCGACATCGGCACCGGAGCCCGTACCGCCCTCACCCTGGTCGCCGCCGACGCGCTGAAGGTCACACCGGACCGGGTGCGGGTGCGCATCGGCGACAGCGCCTTCGGACCGGCGATGATCGCCGGCGGCTCCACCGGCACCCGCTCCTGGTCCTGGGCGGTCATGGCGGCCGCCGAGGAACTGCGCGAGCGGCTGGCCCTCGCCCCGGACATCCCGGCGGAGGGCATCACCGTGCGCGCCGACACCACCGAGGCGCTCGGCACCCTGTCCCAGAAGGAACGGCACTCTTTCGGCGCCCAGTTCGCCGAGGTCGCCGTCGACCCCGCCACCGGCGAGGTACGGGTGCGCCGCATGCTCGGCATCTTCGCCGCGGGCCGCATCGTCAACCCGCTCACCGCCCGCAGCCAGCTCGTCGGCGGCATGACCTGGGGCCTGTCCATGGCCCTGCACGAGGAAGGGGTCCGCGACCGCGCCTTCGGCGGCCTGTACGGCGGCGACCTTGCGGGCTACCACATCGCCTCGCACGCCGATGTGCCGGCGATCGAGGCGGACTGGGTGGACGACCCGGACCCGGAGGACCCGGTCGGCATCAAGGGCATCGGCGAGATCGGCATCGTCGGCGCCGCGGCGGCCGTCGCCAACGCGGTCTGGCACGCCACGGGCGTACGCCACCGTCACCTGCCGATCCGCCCGGACCGGGTGATCGCGGCGGGAGCACCGGATGCTTGACATCGCCGGTGAGCTGAGCGTCTGGCTGGACGAGGGCCGACGCTTCGCGGTGGCCACCGTCGTCGGCGTCAGCGGCAGCGCCCCGCGCGGCCCCGGCGCCGCGCTCGCCGTCGACGCGGACGGCACGGTGATCGGCTCGGTGTCCGGCGGCTGCGTCGAGGGGGCGGTGTACGACCTGTGCCTGCAGGCGCTCCAGGACGGTGTCCCGGTGCTCGAGCGCTTCGGGTACAGCGACGAGGACGCCTTCGCCGTCGGACTGACCTGCGGCGGGGTCATCGAGGTGCTGGTCACGCCGGTCGAGGGGGATCCGGCTGTCCGCGCGGCGGTGACCGCCGCCGCGCACGGCGAACCGGTCGCCCTCGCCCGCGTCGTCCGCGGCCCCGGGCACCTGGCCGGCCGGGGCCTGCTGATGCGGCCCGACGGCACCCGGCTGGGCAGCCTCGGCGGACCCGGCGAACTGGACCGGACGGCGGCCGAGCAGGCCCGGGCCCTGCTGGACGCGGGCCGCACCGGCACGGTGGAGGTGGGGGAGGACGGCTCGCACTGCCCGGGCGGGGTCACCCTGCTCGTGGAGGCGAACCTGGCCCCGCCCCGCATGATCGTCTTCGGTGCGATCGACTTCGCGGCGGCGCTGGTGCGGGCCGGGCGCTTCCTCGGCTACCACGTCACCGTCTGCGACGCCCGCCCGGTCTTCGCCACCCGGGCCCGTTTCCCCGACGCCCACGAGGTCGTGGTCGACTGGCCGCACCGCTATCTGCGGCGCACCGGGACCGACGGGCGGACGGTGCTGTGCGTGCTGACCCACGACGCCAAGTTCGACGTCCCGCTGCTGGTGGAGGCGCTGCGGCGGCCGGTCGCCTACGTGGGGGCGATGGGCTCGCGCCGCACCCACGTAGACCGCGAACGCCGGCTGCGTGCCGCCGGCCTCTCCGACGCCGAACTCTCCCGCCTGCGCTCGCCGATCGGCCTGGACCTCGGCGCCCGCACTCCGGAGGAGACGGCGCTGTCCATCACCGCGGAGATCGTCGCCGCCCGCCGGGGCGGCACGGGGCTGCCGCTGACCGTCTCGGGCACGCCGATCCACCGGCCTGCACGAGACCTGGACGCACCGGGCAGGCCCGCACCGGACCGGCCCGCACAGGAGCGGCCCGCACAGGAGCGGGACGCTGCCGCCGCCTGACGCGCGACGTTCAGGAGACCCGAGCATGCCGAAGGGCCGGAGCGCAGAACGCTCCGGCCCTTCTCAGGCGACCGGCCCCCGGTGAGCCGCTTCGGTGCGGCTCAGGCCGCCGTCGGCGCCGCCGCGTGGCCCTGGATACGGGCGACGACCTCGGTCAGCTGCTCCGCCACCTCGGTGTCCTCGGCCGGGTGGGTCTCGGCGAAGCGCGTCATGGAGCCCGGGATGGAGAGCTTGATGTCCTCGAGCACCTTCGCGCCGGCGATGCCGACGGCCTTCCGGGTCTCGTCCTGCGCCCAGACGCCGCCGTACTGGCCGAAGGCGGTGCCGACCACGGCGACCGGCTTGCCGCTGAGGGCACCGGCGCCGTAGGGACGCGACAGCCAGTCGATGGCGTTCTTCAGCACGGCCGGGATGGTGCCGTTGTACTCGGGCGTGAACAGCAGCAGCGCGTCGGCGCTGCCGGCGGCCTCGCGCAGCTTCACCGCGGCGGCCGGGACGCTGCCCTCGACGTCGATGTCCTCGTTGTAGAAGGGGATGTCGGCCAGCCCCTCGTAGACGTCGACGCTGGTGCCCTCCGGGGCGAGCTTGACGGCCGCCTCGGCGAGCTGGCGGTTGTGCGAGCCGGCGCGGAGGCTGCCGACGAGGGCGAGGATGCGAACGGACATGAAGATCTCCTGGGGGGGTGTGAAACAAGCCCTTAACAAACCGGACCGAGGTCCGCTTCTGTTGTAGCAGTCTAACCGGACCGCGGTCCAGTTTCATCCCGATGCTTTACGCTGGCTTCATGTCCGCCGTTCAGCCGCCCACTCCGACGTCGCCGGAGCCCGTCGAGCCGCAGGAACTGCTCCAGCTCGGTCCGGAGCCCGACCCCTGCCTGCGCGCCGACGCCGCACGCAACCGGGCACGTCTGCTGGAGGCCGCCGCCCGCCTCGTCGCCGAGCGCGGCGCGGACTGCCTCACCATGGACGCCGTCGCCGCCGAGGCCAACGTGGGCAAGGGGACCGTCTTCCGCCGCTTCGGCGACCGGACCGGACTGCTGACGGCCCTGCTCGACCACTCCGAGCGCAAGTTCCAGGCCGCCTTCCTGAGCGGCCCGCCGCCGCTGGGGCCCGGCGCGCCTCCGGTGGAGCGCCTGCGCGCCTTCGGCCTCGCCATGCTGCGCCGCACCTCGGAGGAGCTCGAACTGCAACTGGCGGCCGAGCCGGCCGCGGACCGCCGCTTCACCGCACCGCCGCGCCGGGTGCTGCGCCACCATGTGACACTGCTGCTGCGCGAGGCCGTGCCGGACGCGGACTCCGAGCTGCTGGCGCACACCCTGATGGCGCCGCTGGACCCCGCGCTGATCCACCACCTCACCCGGCAGTGCGGCATGCCGCTCAGCCGCCTGGAGGAGGCCTGGGTGGACCTGGTCGACCGGGTGACGGGAGGGGCCGACCGGGTGGCGGACGGGGCCGACCGGAGGGCGAACGGGGCCGGCTGACCCCTTGCGGCAGCCCTCCCGAATCTGACGACCGCGTCGCTCAACTCCCCCGGCTGAAGGCGCCGTTCGGGCTTCTGCTTAGATGCGGTACGTCATGGTGCAGATACCGAAACAGTCCGCCCCTTCGTCCCCCGCACCGACGCGCTCGGTCCCCACGAGCGCCGATGTGGCCCGCCTGGCCGGCGTCTCGCGCGCGACCGTCTCCTACGTCCTGAACAACGCCGGTGCCGTCCGGATCAGCGAGCCCACCCGCCGCCGGGTCCGCGAGGCGGCCCGCGAGCTCGGATACGTCCCGCACGCCGCGGCGCGCAGCCTGCGCGCCGGGCACAGCCGTACGGTCCTGATGCCCGCCCCCGCCTTCCCGGTCGGCCCCCTGTACAGCAGGTTCATCACCGAACTGCAGGAGGCGCTGGGCCGGCTCGACTACACCGTCGTGCAGTTCGGCACCACCGGCGGCCACGACGACGAGGCCGCCCGCGCCTGGGCGGAACTGCGGCCCGTGGCGGTCCTCGTGCCCGGCTCCGGTCTCGGGCCGAGCGGAGTCGCGGTGCTCAAGCGCTCCGGCGCCCGGGCGGTGATCACCCTGGGCCCGGAGTCCGTCGAGGGCGCCCACGCCCTCCTGCTGGACCACGAGGTCGTCGGCCACAGCGCCGGCGCCCACCTCTTCGACCGCGGCAGGCGCCGCATCGGCGTCGTCGTCCCCCGCGACCGGGGCCTGGAGGTGTTCTCCGCGCCCCGCCTCGCCGGGGTGCGCGAGGCGCTGCACGGCACCGACGCCGAGGTCACCGAACTGCCCCTCGCCTACGACGAGGAGGCCGCCGCCCGGCTCGCCGCCCGCTGGCGCGACCTCGGCCTGGACGCCGTGTTCACGTACAACGACGAGTACGCCATGCTGCTGATGCGCGCCTTGCTCGACGAGGGCATCCGCATCCCCGAGGAGACCGCCGTGGTGGGCGCCGACAATTTGGTGCTCGGCCGGCTGCTGCGGCCCCGGCTGAGCACCGTCCACCTGGAACTGCCCTCCGGCTGCGAACTGGCCGAACTGGTCGACCGCGCCGTGCGCGACCCGGCCGCCGCGCCCGAGGCACACAAGGTGCTCGGCGCGACGGTGGTGCAGCGCGAGTCCAGCTGACGCGACCCCGCGGGCCTGAGTGCCCGCAACCCGTCAGCCGAGGTGGCTCCGGCGGAACTCAGGCACCCTGGCCCGGCGCCTGACCCTGACCCTGGCCCTGCTGTGCCTGCTGTGCCTGCTGCTCGGCGATCTGCCGGCGGACCTCGTCCATGTCCAGCTTGCGCGCCTGCCCGATGACATCGGTCAGCGCCGCCTCCGGAAGGGCACCCGGCTGGGCGAACACCGCGACCCGATCCCGGACGATCATCAGCGTCGGGATCGACTGGATCCCGAAGGCCGCGGCCAGCTCCGGCTGCGCCTCCGTGTCCACCTTGCCGAACACCAGATCGGGGTTCTCCTCCGCGGCCTTCTCGTAGACCGGGGCGAACTGCCGGCACGGCCCGCACCACTCCGCCCAGAAGTCGATCAGGACGAACTCGTTGTCCGTGACCATCTGGTCGAAGTTCTCCTTGGTGAGCTCAACGGTGCTGCTCATGGCGTGGTCTCTCTTCCTGGTGTCGGGTCGAGCCGTCGGCACAACACGGCCGGCCGGTCACGTATTCCGCGCCCCTACCCATGTGGCCACCGCGCACACCACCCACCAGACTGACGCCATGACGGAATCGCAATCGACGCAAAACGCACCTATCGCCTACGACGTCGTGGTGCTCGGGGCCGGACCCGTGGGAGAGAACGTCGCCGACCGCACCCGCGCGGCCGGCCTCACCACCGCCGTGGTGGAGAGCGAACTCGTCGGCGGCGAGTGCTCCTACTGGGCGTGCGTGCCCAGCAAGAGCCTGCTGCGCCCGGTCATCACCCGTGCCGACGCGCGCCGCGTCCCCGGCCTGCGCCGATCCGTGCAGGGCCCCCTCGACACCGCCGAGGTCCTGGCCCACCGGGACTACGAGACCTCCGGCTGGGACGACGCCGGACAGGTCTCCTGGCTGGACAGCATCGGCGCCGACCTGTACCGGGGGCACGGGCGGCTCACCGGAGAGCGCACGGTGACCGTCACCGGCTCCGACGGCAGCCGGCACGTCCTCACCGCGCGCCATGCCGTCACCGTCTGCACCGGCAGCCGCGCCCAGCTGCCCGGCCTGCCCGGACTCGACGAGATCGAACCGTGGACCAGCCGGGAGGCCACCAGCGCCAAGGCGGCACCCGGCCGGCTCGTCGTGGTCGGCGGCGGCGTGGTCGCCACCGAGATGGCCACCGCCTGGCAGGCCCTCGGCTCCCGTGTCACCCTCCTCGTCCGCGGCAGCGGCCTGCTGGCCCGCATGGAGCCCTTCGCCGGGGAACTGGTCGCCGAGGCGCTCGCCGAGGCCGGCGCCGACATCCGCACCGGCACCTCGGTGACCTCGGTGAGCCGAAAGAACGGCACGCTCACGGTGGTCACCGACAAGGGCGACCGGATCGAGGCCGACGAGATTCTCTTCGCCACCGGCCGCGCCCCGCGCACCGACGACATCGGCCTGGAGACGATCGGCCTCGAGCCGGGCTCCTGGCTCCCCGTGGACGACAGCCTCCGGGTATCCGGCCACGACTGGCTCTACGCCGTGGGGGACGTCAACCACCGCGCCCTGCTCACCCATCAGGGCAAGTACCAGGCCCGCATCGCCGGCGCCGCGATCGCCGCCCGCGCCGCGGGCGAGCCCGTGGCGACCGACCCCTGGGGCGCGCACGTCGCGACCGCGGACACCGCCGCCGTCCCCCAGGTCGTCTTCACCGATCCCGAGGCGGCGGCCGTCGGCCTCTCCCTCGCCGAGGCGGAGCAGGCCGGCCACCGAGTCCGCGCCGTCGACGTCGACCTGGCCTCCGTCTCCGGGGCCGGCCTGTACGCCGACGGCTACCGGGGCCGCGCCCGCATGGTCGTCGACGTGGAGGAGGAGATCCTGCGCGGTGTCACCTTCGTCGGACCCGGCGTCGGCGAACTCATCCACTCGGCGACCATCGCGGTCACCGCCCGGGTCCCGGTGTCCCGCCTGTGGCACGCGGTCCCCTCCTTCCCGACGATCAGCGAGGTCTGGCTCCGCCTGCTGGAGGCGTACCGCGACAGCTGACGCGCGGTCGCACCGCCGGCCCGGCGGGACCAACGGCTCGCGGCTTGGTCGGCGGCCCTGGAAAACCGGCTCGCACCTCGGCCGGCGGCCGTGGCCCCGGCGTGGACGGGGAGCACCGGCTGGTGGTTTGGAGGGCACTCTCCGGTGCCCGGCCCGACCGAGACCCATGGCTCGCGGTCAGCGACGGCATCGGCGCCCGGCTCGGGCGGGGACCGCCGGCCGGCGCCTCGGCCGACGGCCCTTTGCTTGGCTGGGGCGGGGATCACCGACTCGCGGCTCGGTCGGCGACCCGGCGGCCGGTCCCGCGAGGAAGCACCGGATCGCGGTTCCTTCGGCAGCTCCCGGTACCCGGCCCAGCCGAGGCCCACCGGCTCGCGGCTGGGCCGACCCCCCAGGCAGGAGCCACCCGCCCCCCGGTTGAGCCGACAGCCCCGACTCCCGGCACAGGCGGCAGCCACCAGCCCCCGGTTCAGCCGGCGGCCGCCACCTCCCGGTTCACCCGGACGCAGCCAGTACCCCGCTCATGCGGAGGCCACCAGCTCCAGGTAGTCCTCGCTCCACAGGTCCTCCTCCGCCTCCGGCAGCAGCAGCACCCGGTCCGGGCGCAGGGCCGTGACGGCCCCCTCGTCGTGGGTCACCATGACGATCGCGCCGGGATAGGTGCCCACCGCCGCCAGCACCTCTTCCCGGGACGCCTGATCGAGGTTGTTCGTGGGCTCGTCGAGCAGCAGCACGTTTGCCCCCGAGTGCACCAGCCCGGCCAGCGCGAGCCGGGTCTTCTCGCCGCCGGAGAGCACGCCGACCGGTTTGTCCGCGTCGTCGCCGGTGAACAGGAACGACCCCAGCACACCGCGCACTTCACCGTCCGTCAGGTGCGGAGCCACCGACGCCAGCTGCCGGCGCACGGTCAGGTCGGGGCGCAGGGTGTCGTGCTCCTGGGCGAAGTAGCCCAGCCGCAGCCCGTGCCCGTGCACCACCCTGCCCTCGTCCGGCAGGTCGCGGCCCGCCAGGATGCGCAACAGGGTCGTCTTTCCGGCCCCGTTGGGCCCCAGCACCACCAGCCGGCTGCCCCGGTCCACGGCCAGATCGACACCGCGCAGGACCCGCTGCCCGCCGTACGCCTTGGCGAGGCTCACCGCACCGAGCGGGATCCGACCGCAGGGCGCCGGCTCGGGCAGCCGGATGCGCGCCGTCCGCTCCTTGCGCCGCTCCGGTTCCAGCTCGGCCAGCAGACGGTCGGCGCGGCGGGCCATGTTGCGCGCGGCCACCGCGGTCGACACCCGGGCCCGCATCCGGTCCGCCTGGGCGTGCAGCGAGGCCGCCTTGCGCTCGGCGTTGGCCCGCTCCCGCCTGCGCCGCCGCTCGTCCGCCTCCTGCCGGGCCAGATACGTGTCCCAGCCGGTGTTGTGGACGTCCAGCGCGGCGCGCTGCGGATCGAGATGGAAGACCCGGTTCACCGTGTCGGCGAGCAGGGACGTGTCGTGACTGATCATCACCAGCCCGCCGCTGTAGCTCGTCAGAAAGCCGCGCAGCCAGTCGACCGCGTCCGTGTCCAGGTGGTTGGTCGGCTCGTCCAGCAGCAGGGTGTCGTGGCCCGCGAACAGGATCCGGGCCAGCTCCACCCGTCGGCGCTGACCGCCGGAGAGCGCGGCGAGCCGCCGCTCCATCACTGCCGACGGAAGCCCGACACCGGCCGCGACCCGGGCGGCCTCGGCCTCCGCCGCGTACCCGCCGCGCGCCTGGAAGTCGGCCTCGGTGCGCACATACGCCTTCATCGACCGCTCGGTGCCGTCCGCCATCGCCTCCCCGGCGCGGCGCAACGCCCTTACGGCACGGTCGAGTCCGCGCGCGGACAGGATGCGCTCGGCGACGGTGACCGACTGGTCCGCGGCACGGGAGTCCTGCGGCAGGTGGCCGATGCCGCCGACGCGGGTGACGGTCCCGGAGGCGGGCCGCAGGTCCCCGGCCAGGACGTTCAGCAAGGTGGTCTTGCCGGCGCCGTTGCGTCCCACCAGGCCGACGCGGTCGCCGGGGGAGACGTGGAAGGAAACGCCGGACAGCAGCAGACGCGCGCCCACGCGCACGTCGACATCACGAACGGTGATCATGAGAGGACGCTCCGAACAAGCAAGAGGACACACGGGTGGCGTGAGAGCGGGTCCTCAGCTAAGAAATTCGGGGCGTGGACATGCGGCCAAGGTAACCGGGGCGACGGGCCGGGCGCAGCCGATTTTCCCCGAGCCCCCGGCCGGCAGAGTTCTTCCGCGCGCCCCCGCCGTTTCAGAGGCCATCGCAGTCGCAGTCACCGGACCGCCGGCGGTCCGTCTGCAGACCCTAGGACTACGGCAGTTCGAACCCCAGTGCCCGCGCCGCCTCCTCGGCCGTCGGCTGCGACCAGCGTTCCGCCAGTGCCTGCTGCGTGGCCAGGGAGCGCAGTTCGGCACGGTCGAGGTAGAGGACTCCGTCGAGGTGGTCCGTCTCGTGCTGCACGATCCGCGCCGGCCAGCCGGTGAAGACCTCGTCGAAGGACCGCCCGTGCTCGTCCTGCCCTGTCAGCCGCACCGCGGCCGGACGCGCGACCACCGCCTGATAGCCGGGGACGCTCAGACAGCCCTCGTAGAACGCGACCCGTTCCGGGCCGGCCGGCTCGTACGCCGGATTGACCAGCACCCGGAACGGCTGCGGCGTCCGCCCCCGCGCCCGGCGCACCTCCTCCGGGACCGGAGCCGGATCCTCCATCACCGCGATCCGCAGCGGAACACCCACCTGCGGCGCGGCCAGCCCCACCCCCGGCGCCTCGTGCATGGTGAGGCGCAGCGCCTCGACGAAACGGGCCAGCAGACCGGGATCCAGCTGCCCGTCGAACGGCTCGGCGCCGCGCCGCAGCACCGGATCACCGGCGGCGACGATCGTCAACGGGCCGGGGACGGCGAGAAGTTCCTCCACCTGCGCGGCGATCGTTCCCTGACGTTCGGCGTGTCCCATCGCGCCAGCATGCCATGCCCCGGCCGAACCCCCGCCGCCCCGCGTGGCACAGGTCACTCGCATTGCGCGGGAACTCCACGCCCCTCCGCCCCGACTACTGCATCGCTACCGCACCGCCAGGCCGGACACACGCCATGGAGGCCCCCACCGATGACCACCGCTGCCCCGACCACCGAGGACGAGGCTCCCCGGACCGCCGCCACGCCACCGCGACGAAGCGCCTGGGCCGCCCTGCGCCCGCTTCTCATGCGCCTGCACTTCTACGCGGGCATCCTGGTGGCACCCTTCCTGCTCGTCGCCGCCCTCACCGGTCTGCTGTACGCGGCCTCCTTCCAGGCCGAGAAGATCGTCTACGACCATGAGCTGACCGTCCCCGTCGGCGACCGCAAGCTGCCCGTGTCCGAGCAGGTGGCCGCCGCACGCGAGGCGCACCCCGAGGGCACCGTCTCCGCCGTACGCCCCTCGCCCGAGGCCGACGCGACGACCAGGGTGCTGCTGTCCGGCGTGCCGGGCGTGGACCCCGACCACACCCTCGCCGTGTTCGTCGACCCGTACACCGCCGACGTGCGCGGCGCCCTCGAACAGTACGGCTCCACCGGCGCACTGCCCCTGCGCACCTGGATCTCCGAGCTCCACCGCGACCTGCACCTGGGCGAGACCGGCCGCCTCTACAGCGAGCTGGCCGCCAGCTGGCTGTGGGTCGTCGCGGGCGGCGGCGTCGTGCTGTGGCTCTCCCGGCGCCGCGCCCTGCGCAAGGTGCGCGGCACCACCGGACGGCGCCGCACCCTCGCCCTGCACGGCAGCCTCGGCCTGTGGACCGCCGCCGGATTCATCTTCCTCTCGGCGACCGGACTGACCTGGTCCACCTACGCCGGTGCCTCCATCGGCGACCTGCGCGCCGCCCTCGGCCAGGAGACCCCCTCGGTGTCCGCCACGGCGAGCGGAGAGCACGCCGGCCACGACACCGCCGGCGGGGCGGCGGGCGATGCCGCCCACGGCGTGGGGCTCGACCAGGTCCTCGCGGCCGCACGCGCGAAGGACCTCGGCGACCCCGTGGAGATCGTGCCGCCCGCCGACGCCGGGTCCGCGTACGTCGTCAGGCAGGTGGGGCGTTCCTGGCCCACCGAGCAGGACGCCGTGGCCGTCGACCCGGCCAACGGCCAGGTCACCGAGGTGCTCCGCTTCGCCGACTACCCGGTGCTCGCCAAGCTCACCCGCTGGGGGATCGACCTGCACACCGGCACCCTCTTCGGCCTGCCCAACCAGCTGGCGCTGATGCTGCTGGCCGCCGCCCTGATCCTGCTGATCCTGTGGGGCTACCGCATGTGGTGGCAGCGCGGCCGCGGCCGGGCCTTCGGCCGTCCCGTCCCGCGCGGCGCCTGGCAGCAGGTCCCGCCGTACCTCGTCGTCCCCGCCCTCGCCGCGATCGCCGTCCTGGGCTACTTCATGCCCCTGCTCGGCATCCCCCTGGCCGCGTTCCTCGCCGTGGACATCCTGCTCGGCGAGCTCGCCCACCGGCGCATACGGCGGGCCCCAGCCCCAACCGAATAGGCCGAACCGACCCCTCCGACACCGGTGCCCGGCTCCACAGGGGGGAGCCGGGCACCGTCCCTGGGCGGACCGCCGACGTCCGGGCCGTCCGCCCCGGCGTTCCTCGTCACAGGTCCCTGACCAAGACCTGTGACGAGGAACCCGCCCCGGCCCTGCCCAGGCACGTCGGTCCCGGTCAGTCTCCGTCAATCCCAGTCAGCCGTCCCCGTCAGTCCTCATCGAACCGCCCCTCGAACGCCGAGGCGATCCGCAGATGGGACGCAGCCTCCTCGTGCCGCCCCTGCCGCTGGAGGGTCCGGCCGAGCATCAGCCGGGCGTAGTGCTCCACCGGGTCACGCTCGATGATGGTCCTCAGCTCCGCCTCCGCGCGGCGCAGTTGGGCCGAGTGGTAGTAGGCGCGGGCCAGCAGCAGCCGCGGCCCGGTCTGCTCCGGCACCTCCTCGACCAGCCCCTCCAGGACACGCGCGGCGGCGGCGTAGTCCTTGGCGTCGAAGAACATCCCGGCGCGCTCCCAGCGCTCGGCGGGCGTTCCGTGGTCGTAGTACGTGGTCTCCACTCGTGACCTCCTCGAAGGCCCGCAACCGACGGAAGCGACCGGCTATTCCACTGCCCCTTCCGGCGAGCCATCCGGAGGGCGTCCGGCCCCCCGATCGGACCGATCCCGCTGCGACGCACTGACGCACCGCACGCCCCGCGGCTAGGTTGTCCGGCATGAGCAACCTTGAGCGCGAGGCGGTCCCCTCCGTGTGCGGCGGGCGGGGCTTCGTGGTCGCCGAACCCGTGCGGGAACTCCTCAGCCCCCGGCACGTCCGGCTCGGCGAGTCCACCGAGGTCCGGCGGCTGCTGCCGAACCTCGGCCGGCGCATGGTCGGTGCGTGGTGCTTCGTCGACCACTACGGCCCCGACGACATCGCCGACGAGCCCGGCATGCAGGTGCCCCCGCATCCCCACATGGGCCTGCAGACGGTGAGCTGGCTGCACGAGGGCGAGGTGCTGCACCGCGACTCCACCGGCAGCCTGCAGCTGATCCGCCCGCGCGAACTGGGCCTGATGACCTCCGGCCGGGCGATCAGCCACTCCGAGGAGAGCCCCCGCGAACACGCCCGCTTCCTGCACGGCGCCCAGCTCTGGGTGGCCCTCCCCGACAGCCACCGCCACACCGACCCGCACTTCGAGCACCACGCCGACCTGCCCGTGGTCACGGCACCGGGCCTGAGGGCCACCCTGATCCTCGGCAGCCTGGACGGCGCCACGTCACCCGGCACCACCTACACCCCGATCGTCGGCGCCGACCTGGCCCTCACCCGGGGCGCCGACCTCCGCCTTCCCCTCGAACCCGACTTCGAGTACGCCGTCCTCGCCATGTCCGGTGAGGCCCACGTCGACGGCGTCCCGGTCCTGCCGGGCTCCATGCTCTACCTCGGCTGCGGCCGTGCCGAACTCCCGCTGCGCGCCGAGTCGGACGCCGGTCTGATGCTGCTCGGCGGTGAGCCGTTCGAGGAGGAGCTCATCATGTTCTGGAACTGGATCGGCCGCACCCAGGAGGAGATCGAACAGGCCCGCAGGGACTGGATGGAGGGCACCCGCTTCGGCGAGGTGAAGGGCTACGACGGCGCTCCGCTGCCCGCGCCCGAGCTGCCGCCGGTGCCGTTGAAACCGCGGGGCAGAGTGCGCTGACCTGCGCAACGCGTCAGAACTGACGGCCGCTTGTGATCCGGTGACGTACCGGGTGAACACGAATCAGCGTTCACTCGTACCCCTCGCCGTAGTGGTATGCCTGGCCGCTGGTGCGGCCGGGCGAGGTCCATACGGAGAGGCACGTGCCCCAGCATTCCGAGCACTCACCGCCGCCGCAGCGAGGACGCACCGGCCGTACCCTGCCCACCGGCCGCCGCGTACGCGCAGCCGTCCTGGCCGGGTGCCTGGCCCTGCTGCCCCTGGTCACGGCGTGCAGCGGCAGTACGGACGACAAGGCTGCGAGCACGTCGGAGATCTCCGCCGCACCCGCGGCCGGTGTCGTGGCCCCGGCGCGGGTCGAGGTGATCGCCGAGCTGACCGGCTGCAAGCCCAAGATCCGTATCGAGGCGGACGAACTGCGCCAGGGCCTGTGCCACACGCCGAAGCTCGACTACCTCATCACAACCTTCCCCGAGGAGAGGTACAAGCAGGCCTGGCTGGACTCCGCCGCCATGTACGGAGGCAAGTACCTCGTCGGCCCGCGCTGGATCGTCAGCGTCAAGGACCCGAAGATGCTGGAGCAGTTCCGAGAGAAGACCGGCGGCACCATTCAGCAACTGCGAGGCATGGGACCGACAGCGGGTCCGAGTGCGGCGTAGCCGCGGCCGCACTTCCACCGGCCACGACCGTGCGCACCGGTCGGCTTCATCGCCCTGACGGCCGGGCGTTCAGGGTCTCCAGCAGCATCGGAAGGGTGCGGTCCAGTTCTCGCCGCCAGTACGGCGGGGAGTGCGTCCCGGTGTAGAAGTGTGTGCTCAGCTGGACGCCGACCCGGGCAAGGCGGGTGGCCACAGTGCGCGATTCCTCCCCCATGAGGAATTCCGTGGGCGAGATGACGTCGTGAGGGAAGGGAGCGCCGGGGTCCTCCAGACCGGGGATGTCCGGATCGGGCTCGGTGCCGGGCGGGTCGAGCGCGCCCGCCCTGCCGTCGCCGCTGGACAGGTGCACGCGCGTACCCCGCAGGCGTTCCGCCAGATGGAAGGGGTCGTGCGCCCGCCAGATCGCACGCTGGGCGACGGGGTCGCCCCACAGCGCTGTCCAGTCGAGGCCCAGGTAGGTCATGCCGGCCCGTACCGCGTGCGGATGCTGCAGCGGATGGACGAAACCGCTGTAACTGGCCACCGTGCTGAAGAGTCCAGGGTGCCGGGCGGCATAGGAAAGGGCGCCGAAACCGCCCTGGGACTCCCCGGCCGCCGCCCGCCGGGTGCCCGCCCCGTAGCCGCGTTCGAGGAGCGGCAGCACCTCGCGCAGGTGGAAGCTCTCCACGGCGGGCGGTCCGCCCTCGCCGTGGTTCCACCAGTCGCTGTAGAAGCCGTACAGCGGCATCTCCGGCATGACGACCAGGGTGTCGCGCAGCGACGGCTCTCTGTGGACCTGGTACTCCCGGGTCCAGGTATCGTGGTCGCCGTCACCGCCGACGAACAGATAGAGCACCGGCCAGCGCTCGTGACGGCCGCGCTTCTCCCATCCGTCCGGGGTCAGCAGCCGGACGCGCGCTTCACGGCCCAGGGCGGACGAGTGCACGGTCAGGTCGACGATCCGGTTCGCGGCCGGATGCTCGTCCACCACACGGATGCCCTCGCGGGCCGGGGCATCCGGTGCCGTCGGTGCAAGGAGGGCCACCGTGCTCCACAGCGCCACCAGCACCCGGAGAAGGGACCGCCGGGATTCACACATCACGCCTCCTCAGGACGACACCCGCTGCCGTCAGGGCCAGGGCGGTATACACCGTGACCAGGGCCAGGGCCAGGGCCAGGGCCAGGGACGGCCAGGCGCCCAGGCTGCCGACCGCGTCCACGGCGGTCCTGCCGCCCTACTGTTGGTGAGTTCTCGTGCTTCGATCATGTCCTCGACGGTAGAGAGGACCGCGACCAGCGAGACGATCCCGGAGGCGAGCGCGGCCACCCCGCCGGTCGATGGCCGCACCTGCCCTCACACGCCCCTGACCAGCGAGATCGCGGTCTACGGCTGGGATACTTACGATGAGCATGGTGGTCAATCTCGGTGCCTTCGGTTGGAGGAGGTTCGCGATGACGCACGATGGCGAGCTGAGACTGCACCTGCAGCGTGTCCTCCGCGCACCGTGCTCGGTCGCATTCCGAGCGTTGACCGAGCCGCAGGAACTGGCCAAGTGGTGGGGCCCTGACGGGTTCACCGTCCCAAGTGTGGAAAGCGACCTTCGGCCAGGCGGTAGCTATCGGATCGCGATGCAGCCTCCAGAGGGCGATCTGTTCTACCTGGTGGGGGAATTCGTTGAGGTCGACCCTCCGGAACGCCTGTCCTACACCTTCCGGTGGGAGGATCCCGATCCCGGGGATCGGGAGACGGTGGTGACGCTGTCGCTTCGCGATATCGGCGGTACACGGGCCGAGTTGGTCTGCAGCCAAGGTGACTTCGCCACTGAGGGGCGCCGAGCTCTTCACGAGGAGGGCTGGACTCAGAGTCTCAACAAGCTGGAGGAGCTGATGTCGTCGGCTGCGTCGGCCTGAGATCTTTGCCGTGGGAAGGGGTCCTGACGGCGGCCGTACCTGTCTTCGAACGGCCCCTGAACAGCAAGATTGCGACGGGCGGGATGGTGCCTGCCGTACCGGGTCCAGGTGCCGAGGATCCGGCGCTCGATGTCCGACATGCATGCTCCGGGGACTCGGGGAAGGAAGGTCGCAGAAGTGCGGCGGGCGGCTGGAGTGGTTCAGCGCTCGCGGGACAGTTCCAGGAGTCCGGCGAAGGTTCCGCCGGCGTGGACGAGGTCGTCGTAGACGCCCTGCTCGGTGATGCGGCCGTGCTCCATCACCACGATGTGATCCGCGATCTTGGTGTTCTCTGGGGGTTCCCCGGCTGTGGCGTGACGTCGTACGGAGCCTCCTCGTTGGGGAGGTTGCGACGGTTCTCAGGGGGTGCGGCTCTGCGGTGGATCGTTGTGATCGACTCGTGGAGTAGAGGTACACCAGTGCGTGCATTCCCTGTACAGCTGCCGTCGGGCACCCGGTACTGGACCGTGGTGGACGACGATTTGGAAGTGGTGGAGGAAGCCGACCGCTTCCTGCGGGAGCTGAGGTTGGCCCGGGGACGGGCGGAGACGACGACGAAGGCGTACGCCGAGGCCGTGGTGCTGTTCCTGGCGTGGTGCGCGACCACCAGGCGGGAGTGGCGGACCGCCGCCCGGGATATGGGGCTGTTCATGCTCTGGCTGAAGTGGACCCCGGGAAACGGCGGTCAGCGGCGGGTGGTGGTGCCCGGCCCGGGCACGAAGCCGGTCCGGGGCGAGAGCCGGATCAACAAGGTGCTCACTGCTGTGCGGATGTTCCTGGTGCATGCTGTGGTGAACAAGGCTGCTCCGGCCTGGGTGTTGGAGCAGATCTACGAGGTTGCCGACGACCGTGACCTGCCCCAGGAGGCTCGCGGCGAGAGCGGCACCATGCGTTATCGGATGCGGGCTCGCCACCGGCTTCAAGAACCCGAGACCGCCATCGACCGGGCCAGCGACGACGAGATCGTCGCTATGTTCTTGCAGTGCCGCTCCGCCAGCGACCGGCTCATCCTGCTGCTGCTGTCACGGGTCGGACTACGCCCCGGGCAGGTTGCGGGCCTGCGCCGCTGTGATCCGCATCTGCTGATGGACTCCCGCACGCTGGGCTGCGACGTCGAGGGCGCCCACGTGCACGTCATCCGGCGTGAGAACGAGAACCGCGCCTGGTCGAAGTCGAAGAGGTCCTGGGCCATGCCGGTCGACTTCCTCGTGGTCCAGGGATTCGACCAGTACGCGCTGGAACGCCACGAACGCCTGGGCGCCGGAGGCAGCGACTTCCTGCTGGTCAACCTGTTCCGGCCGCCCTATGGGGCGCCGATGACGACCGACGCGATCGGCGAACTGTGTAAATCATTGTCCCGGCGGGCCGGCCTGGGCCGGAAGATCGGACCACGGATGTGTCGACATGCGATGGCCAGCAACGTCGCCGATGCCGGCGGCGAACTGGACGAGGTCCAGGCACTGCTCGGGCAGAAGAGCGCGGAATCGCCGCGACCCTACCTGCATCCCAAACCATCGCGCCTTCGTGAGGCCGTTGAGCGGGTGCCTCTGCCGCGTGTGAACGCCAAGGAGGGCCATCGATGACGATCGCTCTGGTCGAGAACCTGCCAGCAGTACTGGACGACGTCACCGGTGCTCTCAAGGGGGAAGTGACCACAGAATTCCAGCAGCTCATGAGCTGGGATGCGGAGGGCTGCCAATTGGTCTTCCCCCGTGATCACCCTCTGCTCGGCGGCCCGGAGTGTCTCGTGACGGGCTGCGACAAGGTCGTCTTCCACACGAAGGACCATGGGCTTTGTGTGGGCTGCGCGAAGCGTCTGAAGGCCAGCGGCCAGGGCTTCGAGGAGTTCGTGTCCACTGTCAAACGGCACTGGCGCTCGATCGGCGTCGGCAACTGCCGGGTCTCGGAGTGCGGGCGCCCGTCAAAGACATCACGCGTCGGGTTGTGCACTGCCCATCTGGGCCAGAGGAAGTCGCTCGGCCTGTCGGTGGAGGAGTTCATCCGCCACCCGTCCGTCAAGCCGCTGCCCGGCTTCGGCCCCTGCGAGGTCGCTGCGTGTCCGCGAACCCGCGACGGGCACAAGCGCCGGTACTGCATGGCCCACTACCAGCGCCGTCTGCTGGAGATGCTCAAGGGCAGCACACTCGATGAGGAAACCTGGAGGCTGACGACGCCGGCCATCGCCCAGGCCGGCGTGGTGAGTCTGCTCGGCCTGCCCGACCGGGTCGTGGCCGAGATCCTCTACGGGCTCCAGGAACGCGTCGCTGCCGGCATCAGGCACAAGGACCACCACGTCCGGCCCTTCTGCGATCTCGTCCGAGCCCGGCAGATCGGTTCTCTGGCCGAGCTCGACGTCTCCGGCCTGAGCAAGATGAACGCCGCGCTGGCGAAAGGGTTCCTCAAACACGTTCTTCGCTGGACCATGTCACCGGAGACCGAGCGGCACAAGGACACTTGGAACGGCGCCGCGTTCGGCATGACCGGCTACCTCCACTTTGAGAAGATCAGTCAGCCGTGGCTGCGCAGGGCGACGCAGGACTGGGCGGTCGACGACGCTCCCCGGCACCGGGGAACCAACCCCCGCGGGGCGATGCAGACACAGATCAACTGCATCGTCAGGCTCTCCGAAAGCCTGCGGCTGAACCGGCCGGACAAGGGCATCGACCCGCGGCTCTTGGGCCGCGACGACATCATGGCCTTCCTCAACCGGATGCGCTACCTGGTGCAGCAGGGAGAGGTCGCCGCCGCCCGCCACGTCACCGACGTCCGGCACTTGCGGCGCATGCTCCAACGCATGCGAAGCCTCGGGCTGACCCAGCCTGACCAGCCCCTGCATGGTCTGCCCGAGCAGTTCACGCTCCGGCCCGAGGACATCCCGGACGACCCCGAGGACAACGCGGCCGGCCGCGATCTCCCGCCGGAGGTGATGCGCCAACTCTGCGACCACCTCGACGCCTTGGGCTCAGGTGGTCCGCAGGCCCGCACTGCCGTCGAGCTGCTGATGGACACCGGCCGCCGTCCCGACGAGATCTGCAAACTGCCCCTCGACTGCCTCGAACGGGACGCCGACGGCGAGCCCGTCCTCGTTTACGACAACCGCAAGGCGCTCAGAAACGGCCGACGCTTGCCGATCGCCAAGGCCACCGCAGCCCTCATCATCGAGCAGCAACAACAAGTCCGGGCCCGATTTCCCGACACCGCGGCCAAAGACCTCGCACTACTGCCGACACCTGTCGCGAACCCTCACGGCACGAAGCCCCTGACCGCCAGCTGGCTCGGCGTCCGCCACCGAGCTTGGGTCGTCTCCCTGCCGGACTTTCTCGTCCCCACCGTCGTCGAGGTCGCGGGTGATCGCGTCACGAAGATGGTGCCCTTCGACAGGGCGAAGATCTTCCCCTACGCCTACCGTCACACCTATGCCCAGCGTCACGCCGACGCCGGCGTTCCCGTCGATGCCCTCAGAGTTTTGATGGACCATCGACAACTCGACACGTCGCAGCGTTACTACCGGGTCAGCGAGAAACGCCAACGGGAAGCGGTCGAGCGCGTCACGGCGATGCAGTTCGACCGGCGCGGCAACCGCGTCTGGCGGCAGGCGAAGGCCGTCCTGGACTCCGAGCACGCCCGCCGGGCAATCGGAGAGACCCAGGTGCCCTACGGCACCTGCACCGAACCGTCGAATGTCGCCGCTGGCGGCCAGGACTGCCCCGTTCGGTTCCGCTGCGTCGGCTGCAGCCACTTCCGCACCGACGTGTCCTACCTGCCCGACCTGGAAGCCTATCTGGCAGATCTCCTACGCAACCGCGAGCGCCTGGCTGCGTTCACCGACGCTGATGACTGGGCCAAGGGCGAGGCGATGCCCTCGGACGACGAGATCACCCGAGTGCGCCGCCTGGTCAAACGCGTTCGCGAGGAACTCGACGACCTCACCGGCGAGGACCGGGCCCAGATCCAGCAGGCCGTCACCGTCGTCCGAAGGACGCGGGCGGGCGTCGTCTCGCTCGGCATGCCGAAGGTGAGGCAGCCCCGGCCCGACCTCCGCCCCGAGAGGACCGCATGCCCCCCAGCATGATCGAGGGTAAGCGAGCCGACTCCGCACGGCGCCGCGATCGCGTGATCAAGGCCCTAGACGCGGCCCTGCGGACCGGAGGCGACATCACCGTCTCCGGCCTCGCCCGCGCCGCCCGAGTCGACCGCAGCTTCCTCTACCGCCACCGCGACCTACTCGAACGCGTTCACACCGCGGCCAACACTCCTGTCACGGAAGGCCGACTGACTGCCGTCAGTCGAGCCTCCCTGCAGGCCGACCTGGCCAACGCGCTGGAGCGGAACACCCGTCTCGCCGCACGAGTCCGACAGTTGGAGAAGCGGCTTTCCGAGCAGCTCGGCGAGCAAGCATGGAACGAGTCCGGACTCGGGGCTCCACCGGACATCGACCACCTCCAGCGACGCATCGCCATGCTGGAACAGGAACTCGTCGAGAAGCAAGGACAGATTGAGGAAAGGACGGAGGAACTCGAAGCAGCGCGCGCCGCCAACAGGGAACTGACCCGAGCTCTGAACCAGTCCCACTCGTAGAGTCTGTGAGCCAGTGACGGTTCATGATCGCTGCGCCGTGGTCATCCGGTACGCGCGTGCAGGCAGGCTGACGCCAAGAGTGCACGTGAAGCGAGAACGGGTGCGTCTGTGAGCGGACCGCTCGCGGCAAGAAGACCGAGGCCGCCGCGAGGGAACTTCGGGCGCCATCTCGGTCGGTGCGGCGCTGGCGGTGGGCACGGGAGGAGACTGGCACGGATCCGCCGCGGTCGAACGGGCCGACGTCGCCAGAGAGGTTGAGCCCAGGGCAGTGTGAGCGGCTGGAGCCTTGAGTTGAGCCGTGGCCCGCTCACGCTCGGATTCAACGACGAGTTCCAAGGCTGGACGCCTGTGCGGCTCAAGTTGTTGATCAGGCGGATGCTCCACTTGGGGTACACGATCCAGGGCGCGTGGAAGCTGCTGCGTCGGCCTGTGGTCCGCACAAGTCCCTATGCGGCGGGCGCTCGAACGCGACGACAAGGCGATCGAGGTGTGGAAGGCCGAGATTTCGTCCGAGCTGAAAGGACGGTGTCAGACCTGAGCGACCACATCTGCCGCCCCTGTTAACCTCGCGCTTTCATGAAGCGGGCTGTCCGGCAGGCGGTCAGGAAAGCAGAAAGTGCCC